>CALETF010000136.1 GCA_937920005.1 uncultured Candidatus Altimarinota bacterium | reverse complement strand
TGTTGATTCCTTGTATTTCTGTATAGATAGGCAGATATGCCTGACGTTTCTCATCAAAGAGCTCTATGTCTGGCTGCGGGAAAGAGAGTTTCCCGTATTCGTATTTTGGTTTACCATGGAGGATGATCGTATCGCCTGGTTTAATCGGGAATTTGAAATACGGTGTATGAAAAAAGACACACTCCGAAGACATACCATTTTTATCAGCGACGAGAAATTTTGTGAGTTTTTTTTGAAATTTTGTTCGTTCTTGGAGGATATTGATGAGGGTGACTTTTATCGTGTTTTTTTCTTGGATATTGACGTACGCAAAAGAATCGAGGACGTCAGCAGTATTCTCTATATCACGCGGAAAAAAGAGCAACAAATCCTCTACCGTTTCTATTCATCCACGAGCGAGTCTCTGGATATAACTCTCTGTGGTATGAAGAAGGGTTTTCGTCAACCTCATAAGGTTTGATTTTGTGGTAAATAGTTACTAGAATTGTAGTACTTTTCCTCCCTATGACAATGCAAAAAAAGCATATCCCAGAGAGTCCAGTAGGTTCAGCATTTGAAGAAGATGATTACTATGCGGTGGAAAAGAAGAGAATAGCCGAAGAAACACAAAAAGCGCACAAAATTCACGAACTCGAAGTCCAATCACACCTGACTTCAATGATTCCTTACTATGATGAAGCAGAAGGAGACGATAGACGAGTACTTCTCCTCCTCAATAATCTCCTCATCAATCGATTCGAAGAGCCAGGTATGATGTATTGGAATATATTTCGCAATGCGCCATCAGAAATACGAGATTATGCCGACCTCTTTGGCAATGATCTCTCAGAAAAAGATATTCTCAGACTCATACACTTCCTTGAGGTAAAAAAAGAAGAACAAGAAAATATGGTTGATATGGGCTTCGATGAAGACGGGGAAGAGGACGATTTGACTCCCAATCAAAACGATGATGATGCCATAGATCAAGATTCTCCCGAAGAAGAAGAATAAAAATTTGCTCCTAGAGAAACTTTTCATACAATCCACACCGTAAACTATGGTGGGATACCCAAGAGGCTGAAGGGGCGGGATTGCTAATCCTGTAGGGTGACCAAAAGTTGCCGCGAGGGTTCGAATCCCTCTCCCGCCGCCATGTTTACTCGCATTTTCTGTAACCGTGGACCTGTAGCTCAGCGGTTAGAGCAGCGGGCTCATAACCTGTTGGTCGCTGGTTCGATCCCAGCCAGGTCCACCAATCTTAAATCTTCAAGTCTGAAGATTTTTTTGTGCTAGAATTTTTGAGATTTTTTCTACAATGCCTGCATGAAATGTATTTTGACTATTCTTGACGGTTTTGGTATCAATACGGAGAGTGAAATGGATGATGCTATCAAGCAATCAGCACATCCCGTATTTCATGAGCTTTTTCAAAAACCTCATGCCAAGCTCTGGACGCATGGTCGCTGTGTCGGTCTGCCAGAAGGACAGACAGGAGGAAGCGAAGTGGGGCATCTCACAATAGGGGCGGGGAGAGTCTGTCCTCAGACGCTTGTCCGTGTCACTGATCTCCTGGAGCACATATCTGATAATACGACGTATCAGAAGATGATTCAATACATCAGAGATCACAATAAGCGACTTCATATTGTGATGATTTTCTCAGACGGTGGTATCCATGCTCATACCGATCACCTCAAAACTCTTCTCCAGAAACTCCCAACAGACATTCAGCTCTATCTCCATATCGCCAGTGATGGACGTGATACCGCACCAGATTCACTTCCGAGTTATCTCCATCTTTTCGATGCAGAGATACAGTCGAGGAGATTGGTTATTAGTTCTCTCTTTGGGCGATATTTTGGGTTTGATCGTGCTGATAATTGGGAGAGAGTCGAGAAGGCATACCGTGTGATGACTCAGACTGATCGAACAGATTGTCCTGAAAGTGCTCAAATATTTGAAATACTTCAAACTCGCTATGCGGCAGGAGTCATGGATGAACATCACGAACCTATTGCCTTCTCAGATGCAAAGGGGATAGAAAATGGTGATGCTGTTTGGTGTCTCAATTTCCGTGCCGATCGTGGACGTATGATAACACAGGCTTTTACTGAGGACGCTTTCATGGGTTTTGCTCGTACGAAATTGGATATTTTTTACCTCGCTACATTTCGCTATTATCCAGAGTATCAGGGACGTTTTCTCTTGGATGAACTCGATATCCGAGACACACTTCCAGAAGTGATTTCAAAAGCAGGAAAGACGCAACTCCATATCTCAGAGACAGACAAATTTATCCATGTCACAAAATTTCTCGCAGGACTCCGCTCTGAGCCATTTTCTGGACAGGTAAACAAGGGATTTGATTCGTATACTGGTGGGCCATTTTCAGAAAAACCAGAGATGGAAGCTGATGCTATCTGTGATTATATCATCCAAAATGCTGACAGCTATGATTTCACGGTCGTCAATTTCCCAAATGGAGACCTCGTTGGACACTGTGGAAACTTGGAGGCATGTAAAAAAGCTGTCTCAAAGCTCGGAGATGTCGTCGGACGACTGATAGAATATTCGAAAACGCATGAAGTAACACTCATCGTCACTGCTGACCATGGAAACTGTGAACGTATGGGCACAGCAGAGAGCCCAGATACAGCGCATACACAATACGCGGTGCCATGCTGGATTATCCGACAGGGAGAAGTTCTCGTGCCTCATATTCTCGAATCTGATTTGACTGCTTTGGCTCCGACAGTTCTCACGATGATGGATATTTCCAAACCTGACGTAATGACCGGTGTATCACTTATATAAAATCATGTCTTATTCTCTTTTTTTCAAGGCTCTGTGTATTGGTTTTGTGATTGTTTTACCGCTCTGACCTATTGCACTGCTTGTGATTCAGAGAAGCATGAAGCATGGATTTCTTTCTGGAGTTATGACTGCTTTTGGATCCATGACAGTCGATATTTTTTATGCTGTTTTTGCTGGTCTCGGTGTTGCTTACGCGTCTCTTTTTCTGCATAACCATAGTGTTATAATAGGAACCGTATGAGCATGTGTTTTAGCTGGTCTCGGTATTCATATTTTCCGAGAAAAAGTCCATGAATCTCACGCAAAAATCCCAAAATCACACCTCAAAGAATACCTCTCAGGTTTTGGTATAGCCTTAATGAATCCTTCGGCCATTATTTTGTACTCCTGAGTATTTCTCTATTTGAAGGGTTTTCATGATATACCAAGAAATATTTTTGTTTTTGAGACGGTCGTGGGTATATTTCTGGGCGCTTCTCTCTGGTGGTTTTTACTCAGTTTTCTCGTTGTTCGCCTCAGGCATAAGATTTCCCCGAAGAAACTCGGTTGGCTCAATAGAATATCTGGATCGCTCTTAGTTGCATTTGCTTGTGCATTATTTCTTAAAATCGTTATTTTTTAATTTATTTTTTATGTTTATTCTCGAAAAAATCACTGCTCGTGAAGTTCTCGACTCTCGTGGAAATCCTACGGTCGAAGCAGAAGTGGCTCTCGCAGATGGTTCGTACGGTTGTGCGATTGTCCCATCTGGTGCATCGACTGGTTCACATGAAGCGCTCGAACTTCGTGATGGAGATAGTGCTCGTTATCTCGGCAAAGGTGTCCTCAAAGCGGTTGCAAATGTGAACGGAGAAATTGCTCAGAAAATTATTGGTAAAGAATTTGCTGATTTTCGTGCACTTGATAGCTTCCTCATTGGTCTCGATGGAACTCCGAACAAATCACGTCTTGGAGCAAATGCTATTCTCGCTGTCTCTATGGCAACAGTGGTTGCTTGTGCTCGTGCAGAAAAACAAGAACTCTACGAATTCATCGGCACACATAATACACCTGTTTCTACAACATACACACTCCCGATGCCTCTGATGAATATCATCAACGGTTGAGCGCATGCTGATAATCCTCTTGATATCCAAGAATGTATGATTGTCCCTGTGGGTGCCGCGACTATGGCAGAACGTGTTCGTATGGGAGCTGAAGTTTTTCATCATCTCAAAAAAATTCTAGGGAAACGTGGACTCGCAACCAGTGTCGGAGATGAAGGCGGATTTGCTCCGATGGTAAACTCGACTGATGATGCTCTTGCGACCATTGTCGAAGCGATTGGTGCAGCTGGCTATACAACAGAACAAGTCAAAATAGCACTCGATGTTGCCTCTACTGAATTTTTCAAAGAAGGAAAATACCACCTCGCTGGAGAAAATAAGATTCTCACTTCCGCTGAAATGGTGACCTACTACGAAGAACTCATGGCGAAATACCCAATTATCTCAATAGAAGATGGTATGTCAGAAGATGATATAGAAGGATGGAAACTGCTCACTGAAAAACTTGGAAGCAAAATCATGCTCGTCGGAGATGATCTCTTCGTGACAAATCCCGAGAGACTTCAGGCAGGTATTGATGGCAAATATGGCAACTCAATTCTTATCAAACTCAATCAAATCGGTACTGTCTCAGAGACTCTTGATGCTATCAATCTCGCTCACGCAAACGGTATGAAGGCTATCATTTCTCACCGAAGTGGTGAAACAGAGGATACGTTTATTGCTGATCTCGCTGTTGGTCTCAGTACAGGCTACATCAAAACCGGTTCACTCTCTCGTACCGACAGAATTGCGAAATATAACCGACTCATGAGAATCGAATCTACGAAAGCATAATCATGAACTATTTCCTCCTCAAATCCGAACCAACTTGTTTCAGTATCGATGATCTCGCACGAGATGGTCAGACGTCATGGACGGGGGTGAGAAATTTCCAAGCTCGAAATATCCTCCGAGACGATATGAATGTCGGAGATTTGTGCCTGTTTTATCACAGCAATGCTTGCGAAAACAATGGTATTGTCTGAATTATGAGGGTCGCGAGTGAGGCACTTCCAGATATGACTGCGCTAGATATCCACGACGAACACTACGATTCGAAATCAACACTCGAAAATCCTATCTGGATAACTCGTACGATGGAATTTGTGGAGAAGTTTCCGAGAACTTTTACTCTCACAGAAATCAAAAGTACACCCGAATTGTCTGGTATGGAAGTGGCCCGCAAAGGTTCTCGATTATCGGTGAATAAGGTCAGCAAAAAGGATTTTGAGTATATCCTGGATATATACAGAACCCAGAATAAAGCTAAAAAGACATAAAAAATTATTTTTTTATACGAGCTCACTTCTCTCGACACAAATCACGGAAAGCTTGTTCATATTTTTCTAAGAATAGTTTTCCTAGATTATTGTATCGTTCAGGATTTTTTGCGATTTTTCTCTGTACTCACTTTATTTTTTCTTTTATTGTATCATCGTTTGTTTCAAAAATGGCAGCTAAGTCAGGATATTCTTCAGCGTAGAGAGGCAGTATTTTTTTATGTGCTCTGAGCACGCAGTCATGAGTGATATCATAATCCACTCATATTCATGCATCAAATCAGATAATCGCACTAAAATGGCTATTGATACACTCTGTTAGCATGAGCATACCTCCTACTGTAGCAGAAGTTTCGTATGATTTGAGTGTTTTCATGGTGCTATATGCTTCTGATAGTCTAAACGCATCATTTCTCGAAACTTTAGAAATATCATAATCAGTGTAAAATTCACAATTTCAGAGCTCATTTGCTATGACTCCTCAGATCATTACTTCAGGGGGGAGTCATATTTTTTTATTGATAAAAACATTTGTCCCAAGCGCTTGCAGGTTTAGAAGTATGACTCCGTCATCAGGTATTACACGTCATTCAAAGAGAGTTTCTTCATGTGAAATAACTATTTTCCGGATAGGCTTCCCAGCGCACTGCAAGTTCTTGTCTGAAATATCGTACTCGTAAATACCCTGTGATATACCCTGTCATGTCAGGTAAATCGATAGGGTAGAGAGATACTTCCTACTCTCTCGTACAAAATCCTCTGTATTTTTGCATTGGTTTGGATCAAACGGGAAGGGAACAGGTCTATTGTTTTTCTTTTGATTATTATATATCTCTCGAACTTGGTTCATTAATTCATCTCATTCATAGGCTCAAAGCAATTGAATGATATTATTGATAAAGATATTTTGTTGTGCTGTGTGTTCCGGGATTTCTACACGTTCTCTTCCGAGATGGTTATCGATAATTGTTAGAGCTATAGCTATATTTTTTTCTTCATCTGTCATGTTTTGCACGCTTTCTGCTGTTGTCACTGATGAGACTTCTTCTTTTTTTCAACATCAACACAATATCAGGGCTACACTGAATGCGAGATTCAGAGAGAGTCTACTAGAAAGTTTTCTGAGTTTTATTCAGTTTGTGTTTGGGGCTCAGTGAATGTGATGTGATTTCGAGATATTCATATATTATGTCTATAATAAAATATAAACATAATTTGTCAAAATTACTTCTTCACAAACAATATCTCCGGTTTTGTAATAGTATTCAGGTCTATCGAAATAGGGGCATCGAGTTTTGTATCTTCTTTTATTCCCATGACTTTCATGACTTTACTCGTTGCCTCGGGAATAAAAGGGGAGAGGAGGAGTGTTGCATAGTAGACGTAGACAATTCCTTCAACCAAGAGTTTTCCTTTTTCTTCACCTGATTTTTTCCAAGGCTCAGTGGTGTTGAGCATATTATTAGCCATATTGAGGACTGTATCAGCATCAATGAACATTCTGCTCGTATTAATCCATTTTCCGAGCATGTTTTTATAGTCATTCACTATATCCAAGATAGCTGGAGAAGTTTCTGGGATGACCGGTATAGTCTCACCTTTATCGCGGTGAGCAATCCAGAGCGAAAGCACACGATTCACCAGATTTCCATAGTTGTTTGCGAGGACATCATTGTGAACAGATTTGATACGCTCATCAGAGAAATTGAGATCTTGTCCGACGCCTACTTCGCTCGTCATATAGAGACGAACGGTATCAGAACCATATTCTGCTATCATCGCGTGAGGATCGATGACATTTCCGACAGATTTACTCATCTTCGCACCATCTTTATCATTTACGAATCCGTGTACGAGGATATTTTTCGGTAAATTGATCCCCGCAGAGAGGAGCATGCCAATCCATGTGAGGCAGTGGAATCGTGAGATATCCTTGCCGATGACATGGAGCTCACAGTTCCAGTTTTTGAAATCTTCTTCGATGTTCCCCGTGGAGACACCAGAGATGTAATTCGTGAGAGCATCACACCAGACGTACATCACGTGTTCTGGATCATTTGGGACTGGGATACCCCAGGTGAGTTGTTTTTTTGTACGCGAGAAGCTCACATCTTCGAGTCCATCACCAATCATGGCAATCATCTCATTTTGTCTGAATTCTGGAGTGATTTTTACTTCACCACTTTGGAGTTTTTTCTTTATAGTGTCGCTGTATTTGCTGAGCTTGAAGAAATAGTTCTCATCTTCGGTCCAGCGTGTTGGTGCGCCACCTTCTTTGAGGCATTTATTCTCATCGAGTTCTTCCTCTGTTACAAAACGCTCTTCTCGGTCACAGTACCAGCCAGCGTATTCTTTTTTGTAAATATCTCAGTTATCAAAGAGTCTCATCCAGAGCGCTTGGACGACGGGCCAGTGTTTTTTCTTATCTGTTGTTCGTATATAGCCATCATTTGAGATAGAGAGCGCTGTATTCATATCTTGGAAATGACGCACATTTTCATCGAGCATTTTCATTACATCTCCCCCTGCTGTTTCGGCAGCTTTGAATATTTTACTTCCGTGTTCGTCAGCTCCTGTGAGGAAAAATACATCTTCTCCGAGGAGTCTATGACCACGAGCGATGACGTCCGTCAGGATAATTTCGAGTGCATGACCGATATGAGGCACACCATTCATGTATGGAATAGCGGTAGTGATGAGTTTCTTCATGGGCGCCATTGTATTCAACTTATTTAAATAACAAAGCAACTTAATTGTGCTTTAATTTTGTCAAAGCTTCAGAAACTTTCAGCCGCCAAGGAAGTATTATTTCCATAAAGAGACTCTTTTCTCTTGCTTGTATTTCTTTTTTGAGTCCTGGTATCAGTGCTGGTTCAGTTGGATCTATATCGTCTCAAAAAGTTCCATACGCATCGGAGGCATCATAATCTAGACCAACTAATTGTCTCAAAATAGTTCATGGATGCTCGATAGAGGGATCTCTTTGTGTTGCTATCATTCAGGCTAAACCATATGCATGAAAAATTTTTGTTTCCTGAGGGTGGCCACAACTAGCATTGTTTCTCACATCGCATTGACAAGGGCGTATGCCAGAACCATCTATTTCATGCTGTTTTCAGCAATATATGGCGGGCAATAGTGCTACTTGATTCCAGGCCTCAATTACTGTTTCTTGTAGTGAAAAAACATTACGAGCATTTTGTCACGCTACTCACCAGATATTTACACCAACCACTTTTTCAGGTTCAGAATACATAAAAGATTTATATTGAGGATCTTTTAATGCTTCGAGAACAGGAGTAGAGAGGTCTATGCTCATTATTTTATGATAATATATTTATTTGCTTGTCAATTTATAAAAAAATCCTCCCAGTAAGGGAGGATTTTGCATTCTATAGACTAGTAACCACCACCATCTTGAGCCATTTTAGCAGCCCTATTAGCAGCATGTTCCGCGCGCGTTTCTGTCGGTATGACGTTTGGGAGGTGTGCTCAGAGGCCCAGAGCAATCATAGTTGCGAGGATAGACATTCTGAGTTTATCCGTTGCTTCATTTTCAGCAGGGATATTACCATTTCCACCATCAAGAGCGCGAAGACCATCAATCATAGTGCTATAAAATTAAGAAATATTTTGGATGCATATAATATACAAAATATTTATTTGTCAATATTTTTATTTATTGGCTTAAAATAAAATGCATATCCTGCTCAGAGTCATGATACAAAAAGAGAAAAAAATAGCGATTGTAGCCGATTGGATTACTCATTGGGGTGGGGCAGAGAGGATATTAGTGAAGGTTATGGAGATGTACCCGCAGGCTGAGATCTATACTTCTGTATTTTTCCCAGAAAGACCTGAGTATTTCACAGGTCGAAAAATTCATACCAGTTTTATCCAGTATATACCGTTTCTCAATCGTAGACACAAGCTCTGTATGCTCTTGCGACCCCTTGCATTCAGACTTTTTAATTTCAAGAAATACGATTTAGTTATCTCTCTCACTTCAGCAGAGGCAAAAGGAATACGAACAAAAAAGAAAACAACACATGTATGCTATTGTCATACGCCAACGCGATACCTCTGGAGTCATACCTCAGAATACCGATGATTTCTTGAGTTTGGATGGCTGAATTGGTTTGCAAAGCTTGTTATCCCGCCAGCATTTATGATTATGCGTCGTTGGGACAAAAAAGTTGCTCAGAGACCAGATTTTTTTATTGCCAACTCTGTCACAACACAAGAAAGAATCCGAGAATATTATAACCGTGAAAGCGAAGTGGTATATCCTTTTTTCAAACCACAAATCACTCACCAAAAAACCGAAAATCTGGAGAGAGATTTTTTTATGTGTCTTGGTCGAGTCGTTCCCTACAAACGATTTGATATAGCCATCGATGCCTGCAATGCTTTGGGGTTACCACTCAAGATATTTACCAGTACCCATAATACGATTACTGATGCACTTCAAAAGAAATCCGGACCAACGATTGAGTGGATATTTGATGCATGAGACCAGGATGTCGCACAGGCATTTGAACGAGCCCGGGGTTTTATCATGCCTCAATTAGAGGATTTTGGCATCGTCGCTCTCGAGGCTATGGCACATGGAGCTCCTGTCATTGCGTATGGGGAAGGCTGAGCAACTGAGACTGTCCTTCATGGTGAAACAGGATTACTTTTTTCAGAACAAACACCAAGTTCACTTGCTACAGCTCTTGAACGAGCGAGAAGTATAGAGTGGGATCATGACGTTATCCGAGATCATGGTATGAGTTTTTCTGAAGACCGATTTGAGCGAGAACTGAGACAAATAGTAGAGCGAGTATGTGAGTAGATATTCGGGCACAAACCAAAATCTGTCCTGTCTGTCTCAGGACTTTCTCCAATCGTAAAAAATGGGCATCAATGAAGACTCTGGAATGAAATCATCTACTGCTCTGATGCTTGTAGAAAAAAGTCATAAGAATCACGTTTACTTTCTCTCAAAAATTCATATTCTCCGCTTATGCGCTGCCCTAAATGCAAAAATCTCGAAACTCGTGTGATAGATTCACGCCTCTCAGAAGATTGACTCTCTATTCGTCGTCGTCGTGAATGTGAAAAATGCGAAGCCCGTTTCACGACATTTGAACGTATGGAATTCGTGAGTTTTTTCGTGAATAAAACATCTGGTAAAAAAGAACTATACAATCGCTCAAAACTCGAAACAAGTATCCTCAAAGCGTGCAACAAGAGAAATATTCCACCTGAAAAAATAGAATCAATGATTAATACGCTAGAAATCGAGTGGGCAGAGAATAAAAATGGGGTTACTTCGAAGAGAATAGGAAAGGATGTCCTTCATAAGCTCAAAGATATTGATGAAGTTGCCTGTTTGCGATTTGCTTCAGTCTACAATCACTTTGAGAGTCATAGCGACTTCGTGAAGTTTATCCTCGAAGAATTCGAAGAATGATCACCGTCATAGACATGAATCAGATTCGTCCAGTCAAACCTCTTATCTCAGAGGTTCTTTTTGGGAGAATGCAGGAGACACTTGCTCGTGGCGAAAAAATACTTCTCTCTCTCAATCGTCGAGGTGCTATGAGCACTCTTGTCTGCCGTGATTGCGGATGGGCTGCCAGGTGTCCTTCGTGTGATCTCTTGATGCGAGTTCATACCAAACCAGAGAATTCTCTCTTGTGTCACTTTTGTGAATCAAAGTGATCTCTCCCAGAAAAATGCCCCCAATGTCATTCCTATCATCTCGTTCAGAGTGGCGCTCGAGTCCAATCGATTGATACACATGTGCGAGAACTGCTTCCCGAGGCACGAATTCTCCTCATAGAAGACCTGAATAAGGTCACACCAAAGACGCTGACTGAATATGACATATTTATTGGAACCCAAAAAATATCCTCTCTTCCTATCGAGAATCTCGGGCTCACAGCTTTTCTCCTCGTTGAGTCTGATTTGGCCGTTCCAGACTATGACATCGAGGAGAGCATGTATCAACAGATTCGACATTTTTTTTATCGCTCAAGAGATATTATTCTCCAGACTCGCTCACCAAAGCTTCCTCTTATTACTGAAGTAACGAGCGGGAATTTCCGATCTTTTTTCCAAAAAACAGTGACAGAACGAAAACAATTTCATCTCCCACCGTTTACACAGATGGTGACTGTCTATATTAGTGACTCAAGTGAATCAGTTGTGCAGCAACGAATAGCGAGTACTGCTTCATCGATGATAGAAGCAGCAAAACATACATCAGACACAACTGTCCTCTACGATCATCTTCTCTTTGAAAAAAGGGCAGGGAAGTACCGACAAAAGATACTTATTCGTTCTCCAAATATGGTTTCATTTCTGGAGCCATTTCGTGCTCAGCTCGTGAGGGGGAGGGGAATAGAAGTAGAGTGGCTCTAGACTTTTGATAAAAAATTGACTTATACACAGCTTCTATATAATCCCCGCATCGATATTTCGATAATTTATTTTTTAGTTATTTATTATGTTGTCTCTAGTAGCGGTCACTCGTGATCCCAAAACAGACCTCCGAACTATCCGTGGCAATGCTGATAGCAAAGGTTCTGTACCAGGTGTTATCTACGGCAAAAAATGCCCAAGCACTCCACTTTCAGTTGATACTTCTGACCTCCTTCGTGTTTTCCGTGAAGCTGGTTATTCTCATATTATTGATCTCTCAGTTGACGGTAAAAAACACCAAGCAATTATCCACGACATAGATGTTCATCCAGTTTCTGGACAATTTCTCCACGTAGATTTCCTTGCCGTAAGTGCGACTGACAAGCTCACAGTGACTGTCCCAGTCAAACTCATTGGTGAATCTCAGGCTGCTCGTGATGGTGCTATCATTGATCACGTTCTCGAAGATATCGAAATCCGATGTCTCCCAGCTGATATCCCAGCTGAGCTCACTGTTGATGTATCAAAACTTGAGAAAGTTGGTGATGCTATACGTGTCTCTGACCTCGCTCTTGATCCAAAGAAACACGAAATTCTCCACCACGAAGGAAATGAGCCAGTTGTTATCGCTTCAGAATTCCAGGAGTATGTTCCAGATGAAGAACCAAAAGAAGTTGAGGTTCTCACAGAGAAGAAAGAAGAAGGAGCAGAAGGTGCTCCAGCTGCTGAAGCAAAATCAGAATAATCTATGCTCATCCGTATTGTTGGAACATCTCCCGATACTGATACACTACTATCAAGAGTCCAGGCTTCCCTCGAGGAGCTTGGACTTTTGTCACATACAACGGTGGAGCTCTACGATACGCCAGAATATCGTGAGCAAATGAAAATCACGAGCCTACCAGCTCTTTGTATAGAAGAAGAATCCATCAATTTCCGTGATATGATATTTGAGGGTGTGACACCAGAACAGACTGAACTGACGAGTCTGTTTATCTCTCTTTTTGGTGGGGAAACAGACAAAAAATCATGATGTGGTACGTGTAGTACGGGTGGTGGATGCGAGACATGTTCGTCTTGTTAGCCATACAAACTGCAAAAAGACAAAGCTAAAAAGGAGACTTTTCTCTCTTTTTATTATAATGTTTGTGTCCTATTTTTATCTCTCTGTTTATGAAAAAAATACTTATTGCTGCCTCTGCTTGTTTCCTTCTTGCTTCATGTGGATCGACGAATAAAGATTATTCGAATCTCACAGCTTGTCTACAAAAGAACCAAGCGGTTATGTTTGGTGCCTCTTGGTGTCCACACTGTGCTGCACAGAAGAAAATGTTTGGGAAATCAGTCAAAGACATGCCATATTTTGAATGTGCAGTTGGCTCTGGTCAGGCAAAAGAATGTAGTGATAGAAATATTATGAGCTATCCTACATGGCAGTTTCCAGATGCGACCATCAAGTCTCTTCCAAAAGAAGCAATTATAAATCTCTTCAACTCTGAGCTCACAAAAGTCCGAAGCACAACGGATATCTATGCCGATGCTGTCAAAAAAAATAAACCAGAACTCCTGAAAGACGTTGAAGCATTTAAACAAAAAACAGAAAAGCTCGTTGCTTCAAATATTCCAGAATATGAAAAGCTCGTGAAACTCACTGTGTTAACAGATGGTCCGAATGAGACACTCACAGAACGTCCAGTGTACGTCGCTGGTCGAGTGACTGGTGAACGTCCTCTTTCTGAAATCGCTCTCTATGCTGGATGCTCGGCTGAATATCAGGCAGACGTAACTGTTCCAAAAGAGTAGATTTCTCTAAAAACTGCATAGAATAACGTTATGAAAATCTCTCTTAATTGGGCGCGTCACTGGACTCAAGTCCCTGAGTATACCCCTGAATCTCTCGAACAATTCTCTCATACGTACTCCACCTATACTGCCGAAGTAGAGGGTATCGACACGTATATCTATGATGATAGAATAGTAGTTGGAAAAGTCCTCGCATGGAAACCACATCCTGATTCTGATAAGCTCGGACTCGTACAGGTTGATGCTGGTAAAAATGGTCAGCATGAGATAGTGTGTGGTGCGGCAAATGCTCGGACATCAAAATACGTCCCAGTTGCTCTCGAACACGCTGAGCTCCCAGGAGGTCTCGTAATCGCTCGACGAGCTATTCGAGGGGTTGATAGTTGTGGTATGATTTGTAGTCTCGATGAGCTCGGACTGCAAACAACAAGAGCAGAAGGCATATTTCCTCTGGAAACTGTCTGGGATGAAAAAACTCTCGAGAAACATCTCTGAAAGCCATTTGGTGAACTCACACTCTCATTTCCAGGACACGATGGTGATATAGAGTATGCCATGAACGATGTCGTCTTTGATCTGGATAACAAATTTATCACCAATCGACCAGATCTTTTTTCTGTTATTTGAAATGCCCGAGAAATAGCCTGTATAGAAAAAACCGATTTCTCCTATGTACCGTCAAAGCCCCTGAAAGACACAAATGGTCTCAACGTAACAGTGGCATCAGAGGCAGTTATGAACTATCTCCTCACAGAGTATACACTTCCAGAGCTTCCAGTGTCGCCTTTTCTCGTGCAGACTGTACTCTTTCGTTCAAACCAAGGGACACACGGACTCCTCCCAGACCTCACGAATATGGTGATGACCGAGATAGGCCAACCAATGCATGTGTTTGATGCTGATATCATTGCCGGAAACATCACTCTTCGTATGGCAAAAAAAGGAGAAATGTTTACTGGTCTCGACGGAAAGGAATACGCACTTACTCCAGAGGACCTCGTGATCGTCGATGAGAAACAAATACTCGCTCTCGCAGGTATCATGGGTGGAAAATCATCAGGAACGACCGAGACAACTCGTCGTATCTATGTAGAGTCTGCTTCATTTGATCCTGTGACAGTACGCAAAACATCTCAACGTCTCGGTATCCGAACTGATAGCTCTATGCGATTCGAAAAATGAGTCGATAGAACCAGCCCTCATCGAGCTCAGACACGATACGCTGAGCTTCTCGCATTTTTTGTACCAGGAGTCACTGAAGGGAAGCAGTCGGTTATGACTACCTCATATACTCCATCAGAACTCACTCTCACTCACGAGATGCTCGTAGCAAAAATCGGAAAAGAAGTACCAGAAAAAGAAGTGCAGGGTATACTCACACGTCTCGGTTTTGAAGTGTCATCAAAGAAATGAATCTACTCTGTCACAGTTCCTTCTTGGAGAGATACTGGGGATATTAGTATCCCAGAGGATGTAGTCGAAGAGGTCGCACGACATATTGGCTACGAAACAATCCAGGGGCAGCCATTACCTGGACCTCTCGCAACTGTTCGTGTCGAGTCTCATGATGCTATCACTCGGAGTATCACTGGATTTTTTGCTGACAGAGGATATTTTGATGCCTATACATATCCTTTTACACTGGATGAGAGATTTACACGATTCTCTGATAAAAAACCAGCTATCATTCACAATACAACAGAAAATAGGACACATCTCCGTGCTCATATGGCTGAGAACCTCCTCGAACTCGTCGCAAACAATTACCGCAGTCATACCGATGGTGCGTTCTTTGAGTTTGGTCCGATATTTGATGGTGAAGAATCTCTCCAAGGTCTCGGTGTTCTCTGGGGTCGTACTTTTGATAGTCTCCAAGAACATCTCACGAGTTATATGATGACCTACTTTGGTACACCAGGTATGATAACTCAGGGTGCCTCTGATACGAAACTTTTTGCCCCAAAGGCATATGGTGAGATAGTAGATGAATCAGGTGAGGCAGCTCTCCGATTTGGTCTCATACGTCCCACTCTTCTTCCACTCTTTGATATTGAGGGTATTGATATCTACGCTTTTGAGATTGTGAAAATGCCAGCACTTCATCGAGCTATCAAATTCACTCCTCTTATTGAATTCCCAGGAACACGTCGAGAGTTTAATTTCATCATGCCAGAGACGACACCAGTTGCTACTCTTGTGGACCTCGTTCGCAAATCACATGCGTGGATATCTGATATTGGGGTCACCGAGATATATCGTGATGAAAAGCATATCGGTGTTGATAAAAAATCAGTCGTCGTGTCTCTTCTGATTAGAAATCCAGAGAAGACTATTACTGATGACGAGGCTGCGAAAGTGCAGGAAGCAGTTGTCCAAAAACTTGCCGGTGAGTGATATATGTTGCGAGGAATTTAATTTTAGGGAAAGGAATTTAGCTTTGAAAAAACAAGAATTCACCTACAATTACATCCGCATAGACAGATAAATTAATAGTGCACACAATTTCTCGGTCTAGATTAATTCTTTACCCTTTTATTATGCTGCGTTCTATTATTGTGTCTTTGATTGTGAGTTTGGTGGTATCAGTTTCTGGATTTTTTTATTTGGACAACCTCTTTGAGAAAAACCAGAATGAATTTATACAGGATTTTTATGAGTCAGAGAATGCCGTTATTATCAGCCCCCACAGTCTCCGAAAAAAAATGACCGAAAAGAAGAATGATTTTATTCTGGTCGACCTTAGAAGCGAGCAAGAATATAGACATGAACATATCATTGGTGCCATCAATGTACCTGCTTACAAAACTCCTGATAAATCAGCCTATGATGATAAAGAAAGAATCATCACGTCTTTTCAAAAGATAATTGCTGAGAACCCAGGGAAGGAAATTATTGTTCACTGTTATAGTAGCGCCTGTATGACAGGACGAAAAATAGGGAAAATGCTTTCAGAAAAAGGTATCTACGTGAAACATCTCGCAATAGGGTGGAATGAGTGGAGATACTCTTGGAATCTCTGGAATCATGACGGGGAAGCTCCAAGTAAAGTCGAAGACTATATAGTTTCCGAAACTTTGTCCAGCGAAAAACAAGAATTTCCCAGTAGTGTTTGTACACAAGGAGAATTTAATTGTTAATATCATATTTCGAAACAAATAAGAAGCATAGAAATATGCTTCTTTTGTATTTCCTTGCAACCGATAAAAAACTATATATGGTGTCCCAGTTATTTTTATAACACAATATATAGTATTAATTATCTTTTATGGTCATTTATAAAGTGAGAAAAAGGAATGGTGCAATCGTTACTTTTGATCGTACAAAAATAGAGCTAGCTATCCAGAAAGCTATTGGGGCAGTAGGGTGAGAAAATTTTTCTCATATCCCTACATTGACTGATGAGGTTGTGAGGCATGTAAGGGAAAAAACAGGAACAGATCTCCCTGACGTGGAGTATATCCAAGATAGTATAGAGGAAATTCTCACCAAATACGGACATAATCAAGTAGCAAAAGCTTTTATTCTCTACCGTGAAAAACGGTCAACATCCCGAGCAGACCGTTCAGTTGTCGTCGAAGTCGGCAAGACGATGGATGAATATCTCAATAAATCGGATTGGAGAGTGAATGCAAATGCTAATTCTGGATATTCTCTTGGAGGTCTTCTTCTCAATACCTCTGGAAAAATAACAGCTAACTATTGGCTCTCTCATATCTATCCATCTGAGATAGGAAATGCACACAGAAATGCAGATTATCACATCCATGATCTCGATATGTTCTCTGGATATTGTGCTGGCTGGAGTCTTCGTCAGCTTCTTGAAGAGGGATTCAATGGTATGCCAAACCGTATTGAATCGGCTCCTCCACGGAATCTGCAGGCAGCGGTCAATCAGATGATCAATTTCCTCTGAACGCTCCAAAATGAATGGGCTGGCGCTCAGGCATTTTCTTCATTTGATACCTACTTGTCTCCTTTCGTCCACAAACATACCGAGGAAATAAGGAAAGATATAGAAACGTATGGAATTTCTTTTTCCAGCGAGACAGAGAAGGAAAAATATATAACAGAAAAAACATATTCATATGTTTATCAGCAGATGCAGAATTTTGTTTTTGGTCTCAATGTACCGTCTCGCTGGTGAACCCAGACTCCTTTCACCAATATCACTCTTGACTGGACCTGTCCTACAGATTTAGCTGACAAGGGACTTTTCCTCGGAGGGTATGGCAAAGGACAATATGTTAAAAAATTTAGTGAACTCGACACAGAAAGAGCCATCATCAATCGAGCGCTTATAGAGGTGTATTCTGCCGGAGACAGCAAAGGACGAGCATTCACCTTTCCGATTCCAACGTATAATATCACGCAAGATTTTCCCTGGGAATCTCCTGATACATTGCGAATATTTGAAATGACAGCGAAGTACGGCCTGCCCTATTTTCAGAATTTCATTGGTTCACAATACAAGAGAGTGAAAGATGAAAATGGCAATAATATGATTATAGAGAACGAAGAGGCCTATAAGCCCGGCGCTGTACGGTCGATGTGCTGTCGGCTCCAGCTTGATCTTCGGGAACTTTTGAAAAGAGGTAATGGACTTTTCTGATCAGCGGAAATGACAGGATCTATCGGTGTTGTCACCATCAACATGGCTCGTATAGGATACATCAATAGGGGAGATGTGATCGCTTTCCGTAAGCGGGTAAAGTATCTCATGGACTTAGCAAAAACCTCTCTGGAGATAAAGAGAAAAGTCCTCACAGAATGGCTCGAGAAGTGACTCTATCCCTATACATATAGGTATCTTCGCTCATTTAGGAATCATTTTTCCACTATTGGCTTGAATGGTATGAATGAGTCAATTCAAAACTTTACTGAGGGAAGGGAGGATATATCGACAGACTGGGGAAAGCAATTTGCAATAGAAACACTCGAATACATGCGAGAAATTCTCAAAGGATACCAAGAAGAAACAGGCAGTATGTACAATCTCGAGGCGACTCCAGCGGAAGGAACTACCTACCGTTTTGCTAAAGAAGATCAAAAACAACTTCCCAGCATCATACAATCGGGAACTTCAGAGAATCCATTCTATACAAATTCCTCACAGCTCCCTGTCAATTTCACAGATGATGCCTTCGAAGCACTCGAGTACCAGAACGAGCTCCAATGTAAATATACAGGGGGGACTGTTCTCCATCTCTATATGGGTGAACGTATCACAGATGCAGAAGCATGCAAAGCGCTCGTCAAAAAAGTCATCTCAAACTACCAGCTTCCCTATATCACTATAACACCTACTTTCTCGATTTGCCCAAAGCATGGTTATATCAAAGGCGAACATGACTACTGTCCAAAATGCGATGAAGAGCTCGGGTATCATGGGAAGAAATATGATATACAATTCCGTGAATCCTATACGGCAGATGAGAAGAAAATGAAAGTTCTCGAGGAAGTTGTGACAGGCACTGAATGATAGAATCCATTTTTATTTTTTTACTATTTTTCTATGGAAATATTTATCAACGATAGGGGAAAAGAGGTTGTTCGAACCAAGTGCGAAATATATACTCGAGTCATGGGATATTATCGTCCTGTGAGCCAATTTAATAATGGGAAAAAATCGGAATTTTATACTCGTACTTATTTTGACGAGAATAGGACGAATAATTCAAAGTTTCTAGAAGAATATTGAGAATAATATGATGCTCTCTGGCATAAAAAAATGCACTCTTCTCGATTATCCTGGAAAGGTCGCTACGATTGTTTTCACAGCAGGATGTAATCTCCGCTGCGGATATTGCCATAATAGTGAGTTTGTTTTACCAGAAAAAATCCAAAAAATCTCTCATGATTTTATTAGTGAGAATATTTTTTTTAGATTCTTAAAAATGAGAGCAGGACTTATCGATGGAGTCGTTATCTGTGGGGGGGAGCCAACTATTCATGCCGATCTTCCTGATTTCTGTCGTAAGATAAAGGAGACAGGTTTTCTCGTGAAGCTGGATACGAATGGAAGTAAGCCGAAAGTACTCGAGAAATTATTGACCGAAAATCTGGTTGATTACATTGCCATGGATATCAAGTATCCTCTCGACCGCTATGAAGTGGTGAGCGAAAAAAAAATAGATATCAATCTCTACAAGGCGAGCATTGAAATAATTCGTACACGACTTCCAGAGTATGAATTTCGTACTACTGTGATAAAGGGCATTCACACATATGAAGACATAGAGCATATCACGCAGGCTATTTCTGGGGCATGACACTATTATCTGCAGAACTATCGTTCGGGAAATACGCTTAGTCCAGACTTTATTTGAGAGAGTTTTTCGGAGCATGAGCTCGAATTATTCAGGCAGATTGCTCTGAAAAACGTCGAAAAATGCGGCATCAGGATGTAGCGATATATTTTTATTTGCTTTTTGTTTTGTTCTGAATAGTATACCTATACCCCAGGTATAGGTTATATACCAAAGGTACTTTATCTCCTCACTATTTTTACTATGGGAAACTGTGCTTGTCAGAATACTGGTGCATGCGCGTGTGAGAATTGTTCTTGCACAGGATGCGGTAAGTAGTTCTATTTCTCCATCCCGATTCGTCGGGATGGATTTTCTTTTTTTGTATTCAAAATATTTAGTTATTAATTTCTCTCTATGTCAAAGATGTCTGTCACGCTCAGTGTATCACTTATTATAGTTGGTACTATTCTTGGTATAGTAATATGATATTCCCTCACTCCTGCATATACTCTCTCAATGTATGATAAGAGTTGAATGGATCTCGGCCGTGCAGACCGTGGTCTCGATCTCCGATATATCAATGCGATGATAGCTCATCATAGAGGTGCTATGCTTCTGGCAGAACAAGCACAACCGCTCACACAAAAAAAAGAAATACAAGACCTCGCAGCAGATATTCTCAAAAATGAACCACCTGCAATCCAAGAGCTCTATGATTGGAAGAAATCATGGTATGGCGATACAAAAAAAGTGAAAGATCCTATTGTGGCTAAGCTCGGAGATTATGACAAGACATATGAGTTACGTTTTCTCAACGCCCTCATCGCTCATCATGAAGACGGACTCAAGATGACTCGAGAGGTACGGACAAAATCATCACGAATGGAAATACTCAATAATGCCGATGCAGTTGATACGTTTTTTGTGACAACTTTAGAGATTTTTAAGGGATGGAGAAAAGAGTGGTACCAGTTTTAGTCGCCTTTTCTTATTTGTCTAATTTATATGAATAATACAACTCTTCAAGTACATGGTATGCATTGTGCAAGCTGCGCTAATATCATCACGAGAAAAATCTCAAAAATACCCTGAATAGAGCATATTGAGGTAAATCCTGGGACAGAAACAGCCCTTCTTGATTTTGATCCACAAAAAACTGATATTAAAAAAATGAATCAGGTACTTGAGCCTCTCGGATACAGTTTTTCTGATACAGAAAATAGTGAAAAAATAATGAATACTGAGCACGACCACAGCGCTCACGATATAAATCATGAAGTCATGGAAGTAGAGCGGGAAAAAGTACAATTCGTACTCCCTATCACATTTCTCGTATTCTGACTCATGATGTGGGATATAGCTGCTCAGATTTTCATTACTGTCCCACGGCTGCCTCTTCCAATGGAAATGTTTAATATTATTTCCATGATTCTCGCGACTGTGACGCTTTTTTGGATTGGAAAACCATTCTTACTCGGGGTATCTCGTTTTATCAAACACCGTGTCGCAAATATGGATACATTGATTGGTATTGGGACACTCACTGCGTATATTTATAGCATAATTATTACTCTTTTTCCTGTTGTGCGAGAGACATTTCTTTTGCCAGAGTATACCTATTTTGATGTTACCATAGTCGTCATAGGTTTTATCACACTCGGGAAGTACCTCGAAGCTCGCTCTAAAAGTAAAACAGGTGATGCCATCAAGAAGCTCCTCAATCTACAAACCAAAACAGCTCTTGTTGTTCGAAATAATAAAGAACAAGAAATACCGCTCGGAGAAGTAGTACATGGCGATATCATCATCATAAAACCTGGTGCAAAAATCCCTGTTGATGGTGTTGTCTTGGAGGGAAGCTCGTTTATCAATGAGTCTATGATTACTGGTGAGCCGATTCCTACAGAAAAAAATATTGGCGATAATGTCATTGCAGGAACTATCAATACCACTGGGGCATTTCGATTTCAGGCAACCAAAATCGGATCAGAGACTATGCTTGCTCGAATCATAAAAATGGTAGAAACAGCTCAGAGTAGCAAAGCTCCTATTCAGGCACTTGCGGACAAAATCTCAGCCGTATTTGTACCTGTGGTACTCATATTATCCCTGCTGACATTTTGAGCCTGGCTGACTGTCGGGACTGCATATCTCGGTTTCTCTACAGCACTTTCTCTGGGTATCGTATCTTTTGTTAGTATTCTCGTCATCGCATGTCCATGCGCTCTTGGACTTGCTACGCCCACTGCGATTATTGTATGAGTAGGCAAATGAGCAAACGCAGGAATACTCATCAAAGATGCTGCCACTCTCCAAAAGCTCCATAATGTCGATACAATTATTTTGGACAAGACTGGTACTCTCACCAAAGGAAAGCCAGAATTTCAAAAAATACATAATCTCTCAAAGAAATCAGATGAGGAGCTGATAGGCATTGTTGCTTCTCTTGAAAAATATTCTGAGCACCCGATTGCTGAAGCGATAGTATCGTATGCTGAGAAAGAAGATATATCCCTTCATCCTGTTAAAAACTTTATCTCAATACAGTGAAAATGACTCCAGGGAAATATAGGAAAAGAAGAATATTTCGTCGGAAATACTCGTTTAATGGACGACCTCAAGCTCGACTATAATACTGAACTCATAAACCAAGAAACGCAAGAAGGTAAAACGCCTATTATTCTCGCAAGTAAAAATCAAGTACTCGCTATTATTACTGTGGCAGATGCATTAAAATGAGAAGCAAAAGAATCTATCATCCAGCTCAAAAAGCTCGGTGTAAAAATCATTATGATGACAGGGGATGCAAAAAATACTGCCGAATATATAGCCAAACTGGTCGGTATTGGAGACTTTTTTGCTGAAGTATCTCCGGAAGATAAATTGATGAAGATACGTGAACTACAGTCAGAAAATCATATCGTTGCAATGGTAGGAGATGGTGTCAATGATGCTCCTGCTCTTGCTCAATCGGATGTTGGAATCGCCATGGCAACTGGCACTGATGTAGCTATTGAAAGTGCAGGTATTGTCATTCTACATGGTGATATCACTAAAATAGTGAAAGCTATTCACCTCTCAAAAATAACGATGATGGGCATAAAACAAAATCTCTTTTGGGCATTTATTTACAACATGGTAGGAATTCCGCTCGCTGCGGGAGCTCTCTATCCTCTTTTTGGTTGGTTATTAAATCCTATCTTCGCAGGCATAGCAATGGCAGCATCGAGTGTTTCAGTCGTCGGTAACTCACTTCGCATAAAAGCTAAAAAACTCTAATATGAAAAAATATACTTACCACATCCAGGGCATGCACTGCAATGCTTGTAAAATACTGGTAGAAGATGTCGTCGAAGAAATCGTACAGGGATCAAAAACGCACGTGATTATGAAAGAAAAAATAGTTACTATTGATATGCCAGAAGAAGCTGATGCGTGAAAAATATTTCCACTGTTAGCAGAAAAGCTCTCTTCTCATGGATACACTCTCTCGCTCGAAAAACACACACTAGAAAAAGAAGGCATCCTCTGGCAGGCCGTGCCTATAGGGTTGATATTTTTAGGTATATTTTTCCTCCTTCAAAAATCAGGAATACTCAATTTCGGTATCGGAGGACAGGTGACACCAGTGACGAGTTTTTTGATAGGTCTCATAGCATCAGTATCGAGTTGTCTCGCTGTTGTTTGAGGTCTCGTATTATCTCTTTCAGCGAAGATATCACAGGACTCCATCAGTGATAGAAAAAATATTGTACTATTTCATGGAGCCAGGATGTTGGGGTTTTGATTTCTTTGATGACTCCTTGGTGCTCTCTGACATGTGGTTGAGATAAATCAATTTTTCACGAGCCTGCTCGGTATTTTTGCAGCTCTAGTTATGATTTTGCTCGGGGCTGATCTCGTTGGTATATTGAGACAGAGCAAGATGACACTCCCGACGGGAATTTTTCAGATATTCAGAAAAATAGAGCACAAAACTTTGACCCCTATTTTCATCTGATTTGGTACTTTTTTCCTCCCATGTGGTTTTACTCAATCGATGCAAATCGCCGCACTCTCTAGTGGTTCCTACATCACAGGAGGACTCATTATGTTCTCATTTGCTCTCGGTACTTTCCCAGTTCTAGCACTTCTCTCATTTGGTGCAGAGGGTTTTTCAAAATCAAAGTATGCAACACTTTTTTTCAAATCAGCAGGCGTTGTTGTTTTGTGACTTGGTGTTTTTGCATTGCTTGCATGATTGGCATGACTGGGTATTATTCCTCCGCTTATTAATCTCTAGGCTATATGAAAAAAAATCTTCCATGGATTCTGGTCGGCATTCTCCTTCTAATCAGTGTATTTATTATGTTACCAGAGAGTGAAAAATCGGTTGACGGTCCAGCGGCGAATATAATTGTACGTGATGGTGTACAATATGTCACAATCAATGCTCGTGGAGGGTATCGTCCCAAAACATCAGTCATCAAATCAGGTATACCAACGAAGCTTATTGTAAAAACGAATAATACTTACGACTGCTCCTCTTCTCTCGTTGTTCGTTCTGCAAACTATCGAGGTATGCTCCCTGCTAACGGTGAGACAGAGATAGATCTTGGTGCTCCAAAATCTGGAGAAAAAATTGTAGGAACGTGTAGTATGGGTATGTACAATTTTTCTATAAATGTTAATTAATTATTTTTTTATGATTCAATCAAATCCTGCACTCCAAAAAAAACTCCTCCTTGCTGTCAAAAAGGCACAAGGGACGCTCACAAAAGTGAACCAAATGATAGAAGACGATTGCTATTGTGGTGACATAGGTCAGCAAATAAATGCGACCATAGGACTGCTACGAAGCGTCAATGTTGATCTCATGAAAAATCATCTCCTCTGTTGTGGTCGGACTGATCTCACCGATAAAAATACCAAAAAAGGCGAAAAGTTTGTCGAAGAATTCGCACGTATATGGGATGTGTCTACCCGTAAATAATTTTTTATTTTTTATTTTTCTTTTTATGAAAAATCTTCCACTTTGGATACTCGTTGGTCTCGTTGCTCTCATAGCTGTTGTAGAAATAGGTGGTTTCAGAGATGCTCAGCCTCATGATATGATGGAGAAAGAATATGATAAAGATAGTGCTCTCCGAGAGCATTGTAAACAAATGCCTGAGATGAGAGGGTGTGAGAAATTTAATAATGAGAATTCATCCATGAGCGGTATGAATCATATGATGATGGATCATGGTGGCATGGTGACCTCAGAAGAAGGATTTGTTATCAATATGATACCTCATCATCAGGAGGCAGTTGATACGGCTCGTCTCGTGGTAGCAAAAGGGGAGAGTCCTGAGCTCAAAAAGCTCGCGCAGGCCATCATCACTGCACAAGAAAAAGAAATTGCTATGATGCAAAAATGGTCAACAGATTGGAAGTATTCGACTGTGACTCCGAGCTACCAGAATATGATGGGTGACGGTACAAAGCTCTCAGGAAAAGCTCTGGATACTTGGTTTCTCCAGGGTATGATAATGCATCATATGGGTGCAGTACAAATGGCAGAAAAGGTACTTCAACTCAATGCGCGAAAAGAAGTGGCTGATTTTGCTCGAGAGGTTATACGTGTACAGAGCTCAGAAATATCTCAAATGAAACTCATGCTCGGAGAAAGCATGATGATGCATCGTGATATGCAATAATTTATTTATTATAATAAATCCCCGCGAAAGTGGGGATTTTTTGAGACGCGAGTTGATTTACCCTTATTTTTATATATAAATTATATATGAAAAGACTAAAAGACTTACCTGATTCTCCGCTAGATGCACTTGTATCAGTACAAAATGTGAATGACACAGATGAAGTTATTATCACAATAGTACGAAAGGTGGAAGATGCTCTTGGTCCTGAAAAGTGATACGGTGATTTACCATATGTGTTTTCACGAAATAAAAGAGATGATAGCCCTGATAATAATCATTGGCTTCAACATGGAAAAACGACGAGATTGTTGGATAAACCGAGTATAATGAATGAACTTATCGAACGTACGGTATTGCATGTCGAAGAGAGACTTAGAGAAATTCTCGGTACTTTTGGCTGACTCAAGAGAGCGAGACCGTATCTCAGTCACAATATAAATGCCCAGAAACATAAACAAAAAGCGACACTCCTTTCGTATCTCATACGTGCTTTCTGTCCTGATAATACTCAGGCTATCATACCAGAGAATTCTATTTATCTAGAAGAAGAGGATATAATGACTATCATACAGGCACTCCCTCTTGATCCAGATAAACTGAGCGATGAAACCCTCCAGAAAATAGGTTTAGCGCCGGATGATTATGAGACATACACTCTTCAGGCAAGACGCCGATATAAGCTCTGGATACGAGAGAAATTTTTTCAGATGATGGCACATGCTGAGGTATTTTCTTTTGAAGTTGGTACCCAGAGAAAAAAATCAACTGCGAGAATCATGCATTTTTACGATGCAAATAATCAGGAGCGTGTTGGTGCTTTTATTAATACCTCAAGCCTTCATATACATATAACACCTGCTCAGAAAAAAACTCGTCACAAATTGATGGATACACATTTTCGAGTTTTTGACGGAGATGCTGCATTTATGAGATCCCAGTCTCACGCCCTCGAAAAAATAGTAAAAAAATGAGATATGGTGGGTCTTTTTCAGGATTTATTTAGCAAAGAAGGGTATGCATCATTATCTCCAGAAGAAAAATCAGAGCTTCTTGTGGAAGCTCAAGAATATTTTTCTCACAAGCCTGGCTTTCATGAGAAAAGAGTGGCTGAATTTATCAGTCGTATCGAAGCAGAGCCATATATGAAGGGGAATGTAGTTACAGCACTTGAGTCTCTGGACCTAGACCTAACTGGTAAATACCACGAACTTCGAGAAGTTTTGAGACTTTTCCGTATACAATCACGCAAAAAAAAGTCAACATAGGAGTTGAAATATTTTTTACTGTTCTGCGTATAAAATAAGAGTAGACTCTTTAAGAGGGTCTCTTGTACGTGACGTACATTTTATTTCTTATCTTTCTCACTATGTCAGAGACAATTCCTACACCTGAGCAGGAAAATAAGAAACCTGCTTCAAAAACGCTCCACCAAATTGGTCAGAAAATCAAACACTGATTCCAGCATGTTCACAAAAAAATCGGCGTCTATGGTTGGGTATCCGTGGGACTTTTCTTACTCCTGTTTGGAACCATAGCACACTATGAAGGGCGAGATTTTCGTCGCTATCATGATTGGTCTATGCCACGACCGATGTATATTCATAAACAGAGTGACTGGATGCGTGATATAGATCGTGACTTCGAAAATATGCATCGTCAGATGGATATGATGCGTGACAGACATGAACGTATGATGCGCGATGCTTGGTCTCTCCCGATGAATATCCAAAATGCATCAACTTCCTCGTTTGTTTCCAATGGAAGTTTCCAATACTCTCTCAATACCAATAACGGGAAACTCGACGGATTTATCTCAGCAAGTACAGAGGAGATAGCGAAGCTCCTCCCACAAGTGCAGAAACTCGGACTCACCGTCGAGCAAAAGGATAATCGCCTCTTTGTCAGTGGTGATGCAAAGGCGACAAAAAGTCTCCTCGATATTCTCGGTAAGTAAGATTTCTTATATATTTGATTTATTATAATTTATTTTATAATAAATAAATGAAGGATTTTTCTACACGAGACGCTCTCGAAGAACTCTCAGACTCAAAGGAAGTAGCAGACAGTGCTATTATCCGCATGATATATGCGTATTATGCCAATTATGTGCATTGATCTGGACCAGAATTTTCTCTCGGTTTTGACCAAATGAGGGATATTTATGAACAATCTCAAGAACTCCTCGGAAGCTTTCAATCTTTCTGTCAGTTTGCAGTGAAGACGACAGCACCAAATCAAAAACCAAATCAACGAGAAATCGTCGCAGAATTTGTATCCACCCTGCCTCCTCAAAAACAAAAACTCTGGCATAGTATCTATCCTGTTCGGTATCAATTACGCATGCTTGGTGATATAGGGGCAACTTTGCTCATGATATCAGATATTGTTTCTCGAAATATTGCTTCGTCGGATGCTCAGGAAGAATTTTTTGGTGTTGATTTAGGAACTGGTACTGGCATCCTCTTAGCTGGACAAGAAGTCTTGGCACGACGTCATGGTTTCCGTACCAGAATTTTACATGGTATTGAGATGGATGATGCTGTAGCTTCGAAAACACGTGAATTTTGTCACAAGCTCTGATATGTGATACATCAGTGAGATACGACTCAAGCAAAGACATGGTCTGCACTGCCATACAAGCCACTCACTTGTATCACAAATGAAAACATACCAGCTGCCAACGAGACAATGGATAGAGAGCCGTTTATACAAAATATGTGGATACTGTGGAATACTCGAAGAGACCTCATACAACCGCATACAGCTTTCGTTCCAGACGAACTAGAAATAGTAAAAAATCCAGCTACTACAGAAACAGAAGTGCGGTATATTTGTTCTCCAAAAAATTGATTCTATCCAGATGATTTGAGAGATGATGTAGGTGCATTTGATAGAGCTGGTCTTGGAAGCCTCTATAAATATCTCATACCTGACCGTATCAAACTCTGAGGCACAAAAGTACCGCTCAAACTCGTCTCTCCTATGGGTGCAGAACGAATGTGAGTGTTTGGATACCAGAGAAGTTTTCTTTCTCGGTTCTAGGAAGATATTATCGTCCTTGAATCAGCAATGTATAAGTGACCAAAAACAAAAAAGACTCTTGCATGTTAATAGGTATAAATATAATTACCTGTTAGTTATGAAACAATTCCAAGACCTTCTCGGTGAAGCCAATCAGCTTCTTGAGTCTACTGCACAAGTAAAATTACAAGTGCCTATTACACAAACAGGAACTCTCTACGAGGTAACTGATTCTACTCTTGGATTAACACATACAGTTGGTTTGATAAATAGTATTGCAGATGATTATGAACAAGGTGTTGGTATCGGCTCTGCGGTACCTAGAGGTATCCCAGGATTATCGACGTTATTGGGTGATATTCGGGAGGCAGCTGCTGGTATCCTTCATGTAGCCGAGACACACACCAAAGTCATGGATGGTATCACGTGGCTCTGTTTCAATCATGTAACTCACAAGTTTCCATGACAACCTCTGCGGTATAAGTGATGAATCCCCAGAATACAGATAGAAGATTCTGCTTCTGTGTTTCAGGTTGATTTTCCAATACAATACTGACCATTGGTCACATCTCATAGAGTTGATTTAGTAGATATAACTGAGGGTGATGCTTTCAGACGAGAACCATTTTCTCAGATACCTCCAAATATTACTATTCCTGATTCGTACCAATCATCGAACCATGTTCCTGCGACATTTGATGCGTGGTCATCACTTTTGGCAAGTACACCACATAATGTTGTTGATCATACCATGTTCCGTTCCAGGACTGCTGATTTGCTCGGAGATTTCAGAAACATGGTAGAAGAATTGATGGCAGCATAATTTCCCTGAGCCAGCAACCCTCTATGCATGGTTAAAGACAGTGGCGTTTTTGAGGGAGAGCTTAAAAAACTAAAATTGCATAGTTAGAAAACTTTCACTTTCGCTCTCTTGATGTCTACTTTCTTTTGAGTTTTCCGCGAGTTTATTGCAAATTGGCTTTTCTAAAGAGTCGATTTCTAGGGTTAGTTCTGTTAGAAATAATTTAAGCAAATCTAATCCAACTATATCTATAATAAAATGCTTCTTTTGTTTATTAACTATATAATCTATGCAATAAAACATATTACTACTTGGGTGTTCTCGTTCTCAATTTTCTGACTCAAGTCATAGCTGTTTAATATCATCTATAATTATCACAGGATAGTCTATATTATAAGTTTCTCTAGTTCTGTAGATATCCGAATGCATTGCATGCAATACCTGATTTATTCATTGTATTCCAATATTTTTTTCATCGTTATTAGTGCTTTTGTACGCCATTTTTCAAGCTCAAAAATATCTGTGATTACTGACTGCGTCAAAAGAATTTTTTAGGTCTCTTCGAGATGAGTCATATAGATTATTGTAGGCTCTCTTTTCTAACAAACTGTCAAATATCATTTCTTCATTTTTTACACGAGTATAAAGTCATAATTTTTGTGGAATATTTTTACAATCAATAAAAAGACGAATTTCTAATTTTTCAGGAGAGTCTACCCAAGGTGATCTTGCTCATATAATAATTTCTTTACTCGCAATTATGTCGAGTTCTCTTTGTTTATCTGTTTTTAAATCTAGATATGGTTGATTTTCTTTGACTGACCAGCCAAATTCTTTTAATATTTTAACAGCCCTATTCTCTAAATTAGCTCCATTCTTAGAGTTATCAAATATGTCATCTAAATTCGTCATCTATTTTGTAAATTATTATATATTTTATCTAAAAACCTTCGGCTTTCTCTCTGCTATCTTCTCTTTCATCGCTTGTTCAAAGACATGAGCGACGGTGAAGACTTTTTCTTCTCCGAGTTTTGGACCCATGATCTGGAGACCGACAGGGAGGAGGAGAGAGGCGTCGTCGGCTGGTGCGGCGTATCCTGCCGGGACAGAGAGTCCAGGGATACCAGCGAGAGCACCAGGGACGGTGAAGATGTCTGCCATGTAGTTCGCGAGAGGGTCATTGTCCATCTTACCGATTTTCCATGCGACCATAGGGGAGACAGGAGTGGCAATGACATCAACTTTTTGGAATGTCTCAGCGAATTCACGGCGCACGAGTTCTCGAACGAGAGAAGCACGATTGTAGTACGCGTCATAAAATCCTGATGATAGCGCAAAAGTACCGATCATGATACGACGCTTGGCTTCTGGTCAGAATCCTTCACTTCGAGTATGACTGATCCAGTCTGCATAGTCTCGGAATTCTTCGCCCGTGATATGACCGAATCGTACACCATCAAAACGTGCGAGATTGGTAGAGACTTCGCTTGGGACGATGACGTAGTAGGCAGCGAGCGCGTAATCAGTCGAGGGGAGAGAGACTTCGATGAGTTCTGCTCCGAGGTCAGTGAGAGTTTTCTTGGCTTGTTCAATCGTTTCACGAGTTCCAGCTTCGATACCATCTCCGAAGTATTCTTTTGGGAGACCGATTTTGACACCCTTCAAATCAGTACGATTCCAAATATCCTGAGAGACTTCTATTCTTCCGTCGAGGCTCGTCGCATCGAGAGGGTCGTGACCCTGCATAGCGTCCCAAACGAGATGAGCATCACGGACAGTGCGAGAGAGGACGCCCATCGTATCAAGAGATGATGCCATCGGGATGACACCGTAGCGAGAGACACTTCCGTAGGTTCCTTTAAATCCTACGACACCCGTGAGAGAGGCAGGTTGGCGGATACTTCATCCTGTATCAGTGGCGATAGAGACAGGTGCCATACCTGAAGCGACAGCGACAGAAGAACCAGAGCTACTTCCACCAGGGACACGAGTTGGATCCCATGGATTGCGAGAGAGTCGGAGTGCAGAGTGTTCACCAGTCGCTCCCATGGCAAATTCATCATGATTTACTTTTCCGAGACTTATCATACCAGCCGCTTTGAGACGCTTAGTTGCAGTCGATTCGTAAGGAGCGATATAGTTCTCGAGCATCTTGCTAGAGGCAGTGGTTGGAACCCCGACTTCGCTGTAGACGTCTTTGATAGCAAGTGGGATGCCTGAGAGTACACCATCAGCAGGCGTCGGCATAGTCTCAGTCTTGTGATTGAAGGCTTGGAGCTCAGGATCGAGCACATCCCTGACTTGAGCGAAGTGTTCCCAGACGGCTTGTTTGGTGGTTTCGTTCTTTGCAATGGCTGACAGTATCTCAGAGAGGGAAGCAGTAGAGAAGTCCATAGGTTTTACTGATAAAATATGGGGTTAGTATAGGAAATTTTTATAAATGTAAAAAGCTCTTGCAGTAAAGGATTTTATATAAATATTGACAAATAAAATAATAAAGTAAAATATTTTTATGAAGAACAAAACATTATTATCTCTCGGTGCTGCTGTAGCATTATCTGGCTGTGTCGGTCCTGGCGGTACATACGTAGATAAACAGATGATTATACATGCTGATAGGGCAATGTGACTTTTGCCACTTCAGATTACCCCAGAACAAATGGTGGAGTATGAACGATTGAGAGCACAGGAGGCAGAGAGAAATAGAGCAATCCTGGATGGTCGTGTCAATAATGTGAGAGGTTGGTAAATAAAACATGATACAAAAACCGTCCAAAAGGGCGGTTTTTTTAAATGTCTAAAAACATCGAAAAAGACTATTTGTATGATATTTTCTTGCATACAAATATGACTCGTATGAGATAAAATAATCATATATTTATAGAAAAAACTATTGCAAATTTATAGATAAAAATATTATAAATTTATAACACATATTTATTTATTTAATAAGTAAAAATACGATTATGGATTTTGATAAAATTGTTCAGAAAATGCGGAAAAAATGACAAAAACTGTGGTCACTTGCTGATATAGAAGAGTATGGAGAGAGGGGGGAGGTGACTGTCAAAAAAGGTTCTGTGTACAAGCTCATACATCGTCTCGTTTCGACGGGAGTTTTGGTCTCTATTCGGAAGGGGATGTATCTCTGGAATATAGGTGAAAAATTGGACCCTGAGGATTTCTACTGGCCAGTGCTCAAAAAAGTCATCGCCGAAAACTATCTGGGTCAGGGTATCATTATAGGAGCAAAGGCTCTCGCATTTGGACTCCGAGACTATTCTCTTCCTGAGACTATTTCTGTTGCAGTTCCAAAGGAATCTGCGAAGCTCGCACTCCTCGGTGACTATCAACTCGTGACTCAGGCGGTCAAAATCGGTAAAAAATCCCTCTATTCACTGATAAAGAAATATGCTACTCGTATGGAGATAGAAGGCGTGCAATTCATGGTAACCGCACCAGAGCATGCTCTCCTCGAGGCACTGACAACTCGTCCAGGGGTGGACATCAACGATACTGCTCTTATAGAGCGATGGCTTCGCAAAAATGCCTCTTCTCTTCGGGAGGAGGTATTTGCAGAGTTCATACCTCATCGATATATATCAGCGACCAATCGTCTCAAATACCTCGCGACTGACATCGAAATAAAGCCTCTCTACGAGATGATGGTTCGTCTGATTGATAAACAAGGGAAGGGGTGCCACTTGAGTCGAGATTTTCTTCTCGGTAAGAAATATCCACGATCAAGGCTGAAAAAATAAGAGACAAAAAGATATATTTCATATACTATTCTTATGGAAATCGAAACAAAAATATTTGATATCAAGCAGGTCCGAAAAATACTTCGAAAAAGAGAAATAGAACCGAGGAGAGTGTGTGATGTCGTGGATTTTCTCTTTGATATAGCTCATTTTTCACCAAATAATTGGCACTACAACCTACCAGTGGATAAAAAGTCATGAACTCTCTCTCTGGGTGATGTCTCGGTGGAAATCCCTGATACTGAAGTTTTGATGCAGGTACGAGATTTTTGTGGTAGATGGGAAGGGAAGTGATCAAAGATTCGTCTTCGCACGGTCGATAACATCCCTTATATTACGATAAAAGGACCCAAGCAGACTCGGAAGTGAATAAAATCTCGCGAAGAAATAGAGACTCGCATAGGCTCTCTATCTCTCATGATGAGGATACTTCTCGATTCTGGAGCAATACTCCAGAAAAGTATAGCTCGTGTACGAGAAATCTATGATATACCAGATTATAAAGGGGTAGAACTCGTGGTAGATACTTTTTCATCTGCTCATGGTGACCTCGAGTACGCAGAGATAGAGTGCTCTTCTCATACTGAGCTTCATACGGTTCTTAAAAAAGTATTTCAGATTGACCCAGAGGATATTTCTGACGCTGGTATCACAGAGCTTCACGATAAAAAGATAAAGAAATCTGTTTCTCGAAGATTGGAAGAACTTGAGGAACTCGTGGGAGATTAAGGATACAATAAAACCACCATAACGGTGGTTTATACTTTATATTGGAGCGGACGATGGGAACGAACCCGGAGATATGCCCGATATGGCATATCGAGTGGCAATTGGGTTCGAGGTACAAAAAATCACCCGAGATGGATGATTCTTATTACTTCAATGGAGCGGACGATGGGACTCGAACCCACAACAACCTGCTTGGAAGGCAGGAGCTCTAGCCAATTGAGCTACGTCCGCATAACAAAGTAGGGGCATTGTAACGAGAGAGAGGATTGTGTCAAAAAATTTTCGCAAATGCGTATTTTTTCATATACTCGCATTCTATGGGACAAAAATGAATCACATTAGAAAATATCCTCGTTGAGAAGCTCATTCTCTGAGGTATAGGACTTGGTCGCGATGCGACAGGGAAGAAGGTGCTTATTTCAGGCGGAGCTATACCAGAGAGTGTGGTGGACATTCGTGTTCTCAAGAACCGCTCTAATAGAATCGAGGGGCAAATCCTCCGTGTCGTCAGAAAATCTCCACTTGAAGCAAAACTTCCAGAGCATTTTCAGGTCTACGGTGGCTGTCGTTGGCTCCCAATACCACATGAGAAACAACTCGAGATGAAAGAACAACAAATACGTGAAGTATTCGTGCATACACCAGAGATAGTAGCAAATGCTACATGGCATCCTATTGTTGCCTCTCCGGAGGTCTACGGATATAGAAACAAGCTCGAATTTAGCTGGTGAAAATATATCTCCGCTCGAGAATGAATCGATGATAAATACCGATTTGGCTTCCATGAATCAGGACAATTTGATCGTATTATCAACTGTACATACTGTGTTCTCGGAGATGATGTCGTGAATGATATATTTCGTGCGTTTGATGCCTTTGCTCGAGAAAATAGACTCCCAACGTATGATGTGAAGACAAATATTGGTTTCTGGAGACATCTCGTTATTCGTCGAAGTAAGAAAACAGGGGAGACTATGGTGATAGTATCTGTGAATACACTCTATCTCGGTGAATCACAACGAGAAGAATTTAAAAAGGTTCTACGATCATTTATATCAGGTATCAAAACAATTACTTCTGCATACCTGCTTCACAACACTGGAAAGGCGGATATTGTGCAAGGGAATTTCGAACACATATCTGGTACACCCGTGATTACTGAAAAACTCTTTGATTTGGAGTTTGAAATCAGCCCAAAGAGCTTCTTTCAGACAAATACACTTGGAGCAGAAGAGCTCTACCGTGTAACGGGAGAGATGATTCGGACAAAAAATCCAACTGTTTTTGACCTCTATGCGGGCACAGGGACGATTGGTATGGTGCTCGCAAGTCGAGCAAAAGAAGTGTACTCGGTGGAAATTGTCCCAGAAGCAAGTGAAGATAATATCCGAAACCTTGCAAAAAATAATATCAAAAATGTCACCGTGGTGAATGCTCCAGTAGAGAAACTTCTCGAAGATTGGAAAAAAGAAGGAAAGAATCCAGATGTTATTGTTATCGATCCTCCACGTGCTGGGATGCATCCAGACGCGCCAGGTATTCTCCGTGATTTTAATCCTCGTGAAATTATTTACGTCAGTTGTAATCCTGCGACACTCGCACGGGATATACCGCTCATAGCTCCGAATGGAGAATATAGAGTCACTGATATCACACCTGTCGATATGTTTCCCCATACTCATCATATTGAGGCAGTTGTCAGAATGGAAAGGGTATAAATTGGACAAAGTGAGCCATGGTCTATAATGGAGATGTTTATTTTTATTCTCTTATTATGGAACTATTTGTTCTCGCGGGTTCACTTCTCCCTTTTATTATTATCGTCTGTGTGGTGTTATGACCACTTGCTATTCGTATTATCGATCAATACGAAAAAGGAGTTATTTTTACGCTTGGTAAATATTCTCGTACAGCTGAACCAGGATTGAGATTTATCATCCCTTTTATCCAGACCTGTACAAAAGTAGATATGCGTGAACGGGCAGTTGATGTCCCTTCACAAGAAGCAATGACCAAGGATAATGTCTCTCTCACCATCAATGCAGTTCTCTATTACGCAATTGATGATGCTATGAAATCAGTAGTAAATGTGCGAGCACTTGAGTACGCTATTATGCAATTCGCGATGACGACAATGCGAAATATCGTTGGTCAGTTTGAGCTCGATGAACTCCTTGCAAACAAAGAAGAAGCAAGTAAGAAAATAAAAATGATTGTTGATGAAAAATCTGAGGCATGGGGTGTTAATATTCATTCTGTTGAGCTCAAAGATTTGAACCTCCCAGAATCTCTCAAGAGAACCATGAGTAAACAGGCTGAAGCAGAAAGGGAGAAACGCGCAAAAATCATCGATGCAGAAGGCGAACTTTTGGCGAGTGAGAAACTCGCACAAGCAGCATGAATGCTTGCAACCACTCCAGGCGCACTTCACCTCCGTACACTTCAGTCTATCAATGATATTTCTTCTGATCAATCCAATACCACGATTTGGATGGTCCCAGTTGAAACACTTCGAGCTATTGATGGTCTCAATAATCTTCTTCCAAAAATTACTGAGAAAATAAGTAAATAAAAAACTAATAAAAAACTCCCCGTTTACCGGGGAGTTTTTGTTTTTTTAGAATTATTGTTTGAGATCGCCAATGTAGAATTTCTCTTTCATGGCCTTAGCACTTTCTGGGTGTCCAGCAAACATCTGTGTTGCATCTTTGCCACATCCTTTGAGGATTGCTTTTCCTCCTGGGTGAGAAGGGATAAAGTCTGTTACTTCGTATACTTTTCCGTCGAGGATAAGCCAACAATCTGTAGCACTATTGTGTTCTGCTACTTCTGTTGCAGTAAAGCCAGTTTTAGCCAGTGCGACTATTTCATCATCCTTGTTTGTTTCGGTTGTAGTTGCTTCTATTTCTTTTTTGGCTGTTGTTGGAGTAGGAACAATAGGTGAGTTTTCTTCTATTTCTGGTGTTGACTCAGTAGGTGCATTTGAAATATCGGCTTTTTGAATGCTACAAGCACTCAGAAGTACGATGGAGAGCGAGAGTAGGAGAAAAGATTTCATAAAAAAACAAAAAGAATAAGTATTGTCATTGTATTTCTGGAACTTATTTTGCAAGTTTTGTATAAATAAAAACTGCTCCTTGAGAGGAGCAGTTTTTTTGATGAATATTCGAGAATTACCAACGATTTCCACCACCACCGTTACCACCACCATTGTAACCACCCTGGCGACCGCCAGCAGGACGCTCTTCTTTTGGACGAGCTTCATTAACAGTGATAACGCGAGGTCCGCGATCATCAGAAACTTCTGTAACACCGTTGTGAGCTGCGATAGCTGCATTTGCTTCTTCGTCTGTAGACATTTCTACGAGAGCGAAACCACGAGGTCGTCGTGTCTCTCTATCGAGAGGAATAAATACATCTACTACTTCACCATTCTGAGAAAAAATTTCTCGGAGCTGGTCTGCTGTCACACGATACGGAAGATTTCCGACAAAAAGGCGTTTGCCCATAACTGAAAAAAGAAAAAAATAAGTATCGACCCTGTACGCCTCTTCGCGGAAAAACCACTACTGACCACGTAACACTGACGATAGGCACAGTATAGTATACAATTTGTGAAAGTAAAGAAAAAAGCCATTTTATCGTTTTCCCTCAGTTGTCTGTGCATTTTTCCAGAGAGAAACAAGCTGCTGTATGACACGAACTGTACCTCCGAGATAGCGCTTATCTTCAGTCAATTCTACTTCTATCATCTCGAGAAGTACGTGAGAAATATAGGTCTTCTCAAAATTTTCATACAGAGAGAGGGCTGTATCCATAGTTCTACGAGTCAGATCGTATTCTTGTTCTATTTTGTTTTTTTCTGTTCAGAGGACTTCTCCCCATTCTGAGACGGTATAGACTGATTTGCCAGCTCAGAGAACACCTATATTTTTCTCAGCATTTTGTTGATAATAATACATATACATATTGTATCCACATTGTTCGTAGGTCATCGAATCGAGGAGATCCTTATAGCTATATATTTTATCTCCATCTCGAGGGGTCACACATTTTTGCTCTGATATTTGTTTCTCTATAGTGCTATTCGCTTTTTCGAGAATACCTTTTGCACGTTCTGATATGTCGTAGTCGTCTATGATTTTTTTATGGAGTGCATACTTGGATTTGAGTACGGCACAATTCATAATCCTATTCTGAGTGTCTTCATAGATCTTTCTGATATCTTCTATACTGAGAGCTCCTTTCTTGGAGATATCAGGATATTTTCCCATGTTGTGTTCGACGATGAGTTGTTTGCTGGTAT
>CALETF010000135.1 GCA_937920005.1 uncultured Candidatus Altimarinota bacterium | reverse complement strand
AAGATGTCGCAGCCCTTGTGCAAAAATCAGCAATTGGTGTAAATGATATTGATCATCTTAAATTGCGCTTCACTTTTTGGACTAGATTGGCACGTTCATTGTGATATAACCTGCAATCAACTGTGATAAAAGTAGATGCAGATCCAGATAAAATTGCTTGAGTTCGAGAAGCTCTTCTACCTCTTGCACAGGAGTATTGACTACCGCTCAAGGTTAGATGAACAACTATATTTAGAGCTGCGAGTGATGAGGTAGAGATAGAAAAAAAAGCCCACGGCGTTTAATGCTAGACCCGTATCTTTTTGACGACTTCGCCGTAGCGGAGACATTTTTCTGTCGTGCCTTTTCCAGTGAGGGCGACCAGTATCCAAAATATTCCGAGAAGAACGAGAAAAATCCCAGGATGCCAGCTCATCTCAACGATAGGGGCGACGGCTGTATCGATTTGAAATCCTCCTGTTTTTTCTGTAGGGGCAGTGATGATATTTTTTACAAATGGGTCCATCATTGGTCCACCGACAATAATAAGGGCCAGACCATGGAGACCTTGTTTCCAGCGGAGGAGGTTGTGTTTGATAACACACGCTGTGATGATACCTCGAGCAATAAAAAATACTCCGAGCAATAGTAGAGCGTATTCGATTTTTTTCTCTGTCTCTGGTGATTGCACTCCCATAAATGGTACATCAATCACTGATCGATCCTGTGACCACCACAGGAGTCCGATGATGAGAAGTCCTGAGGCAATGTGCATCAGACGTATCGTGCCGTCTTTTGGACGTCGAGCGACGAACTGAGCGAGTTTGATAAGAGTAGGATTCATAGAGAAAATATTGAATTTGGTGCCCAGGGCCGGACTCGAACCGGCATGCCTTGCGGCGAGGGATTTTAAGTCCCTAGTGTCTACCATTTCACCACCCGGGCAAATATTTTTGTGAGACCACTATATAGTATTTTTATTTTTCTCAAGAGACCTTTTGTGAGACATATTTTTTCTAAAAATTAGACATTTTTGATTCTTGTTTTATAAGAAAATAATGCTTGGTTTGGGTTTGCAATGACCCCCGATTTTCCTAAAATAAAGAGGTGGTTTTGCTCTTATTTATGCACTTTTTTATAAGAAAGCTCATAACAGACAATATCCAGCTCGAATAAAAATTGTACTCACCTTAATTTCTAACTCACATTTCAATGGCTGCCAGTGACCTTGTCGCTCTTGTTGATGTCTGAAGCTCTCGCATCAAGACTCTCGTTGGATCATTTATCGTCGATCCAGCAAACCCAAATAAACCAAAACTCAACATCCTCGGAGTTGGTGTCGTAAAATCAGATGGTGTCCGAAAGGGTGTCATCCTCGATATGGAAGAATTCAAAAAAAATCTCGATGAATCTCTCACTGAGGCAGAGAATATGGCAGGTCAACAATTTCCTCACGTTGGTATCTGTCTCTCTGGAACAGGTATACAGATTCATAATAACAAAGGGATGATTGCTATTCCTTCAAATGAAATTACACAAGATGATGTGAATCGTGTTCTCGATATGGCACAAAATGGTATCACGCTTTCAAACCAAACTGTGCTCAAAATTATTCCAGAATCTTTCTCAGTTGATCTCGAACATCATGTGAAGTCACCAGTTGGTATGAGCGCAAAGAAGCTCGAAGTAAATGCTCATATTTTTACTGTTCCAACAACAGCACTTAATAACGTCCGAAAAGGATTTAAGGATGTTGGTATCGATGTGATCGATGTATTTCCATCACTTCTCACTTCTCCAGAAGCAGTCCTCTCTCGTCGTCAAAAAGAACTCGGAGTTGTCTGTGTGGATATTGGTTCTTCTTGTACTGGTCTCGCTGTGTACGAAGAAGGTGTCCTCCGTCATGCATGTATCATCCCAGTTGGTGGTGAGTATGTCACATCTGATATTGCTCTCGGTGTACGAGTATCAGTCGATATTGCTGAGAAGCTCAAGACTGACTATGTCGATCTCACATTCTGTGATCTCGCAAAACCAAAAGACGAAGAAATCGTCCTCAGTCGTATTGATAAAAAAGAGACTGAAACAGTTTCAAAACTCTACCTCTCACAGATTGCTCAGGCTCGTTACAAAGAAATCCTCTCTCTCGTGAACACCGAACTCAAACGACTCGGTCGTGATGGTATGCTCCCAGAGGGTGCAGTATTCGTCGGTGGTGGTTCAAAAGCTCGCAATCTCATCGATCTCGCAAAATCAGAACTCCGTCTCCCATGTACTATTGGCTTCCCAGAAGATCAGGAATTCGTCACAGGAACATCTGTCTCAGATCCAGGATTTGCTTCTGCTGTCGGCGCTCTTCTCCTCTCTCAGAGAGCAGGTGGGTTTGGTCGTGCACGCATGTCTCTCGGAGCTGGTATTGGTGGTCTCAAGGATTCAGCAAAAAAGTTTTTCAAATTTTTACTTCCCTAAGGAATTGCCTTTCTTTTCTCTCACTTATTAATTTTTATTTTTATGGCACCAGTCAAATCAACACGTAAAGCAGGCTCAACCAAGAGTGGATCACTCAAGGGCCTTTTTCTCAAAGATGCAGTTTCTCAACCAGAGGAAGTAAATGTTTCAAAAATGATATCAC
>CALETF010000134.1 GCA_937920005.1 uncultured Candidatus Altimarinota bacterium | reverse complement strand
ATTATCACATACATGGCTAGGAATTAGTTGTGCTTCTTGATTGGTAGTTTCAATAGTTGCATTAACAATTCCTGAGATCTTGAAATGATGAGGATCTGCTTCCAAAGTGGATACCTTGTATCCTGAGAAATCAACTTGTGATCCTCCTGGTAAATGTGTTTCTTCTCTTGGATATTCTTCGATATCTAGTGGTAGACATACACATCGATTAACATTTTGGAATGATGCATGTTCTCTACCAATACCTTCTTTGATAAATATGTCCTTAACTTCAACAAAACGATAAGGTTGAATGATACCAATCATAATATTTTGATCAAAGAGGATTGTGTCAAGAGATCCTTTTGTTGTTTAAGATCTCTAGAATAAATTGGTAGTTCCATAGCAGTATTGTTTTCTACTTTAATAGACCATCTGAGTTCCTTGTATTTAGATGGTATATGATATCTAAGAGGAATCATACTAATGTTCATAGCTATGAAATCATCAATCATGAAATTGTCTGCATCCTTATGTTTAGTAATACAGTTATACGGATTATCTACTCCAAGACAGTATCCTGGGAGTTCATCAATCATAACTCTTCGAAATGCGTTAGCTACCTCAATGGGTACATCTTGCAATTCGAATGTGATTCTAGCATATGCGACCTGACTATCATGATGAGGATATCTCTTTAATAGAGATTCGTGAATGGGAAATCTTTTAATATCCATATTAGAAATTTTCATCTTGATTATATATTGTAATATCTAGAATTCAAATAGTTTTTTAATATTATGAAGCATAAATTACTTTTCTTTACACCTTTGAATATTTGCACCAATTTTCAAAAATTTTCCTTCTAAATCTTCATATCCTCTATCAAGATGATAAATTCTATGAATATTTGTCTCTCCTTGAGCAACAAGTGCTGCAAGAACTAAAGCAGAAGATGCTCTTAAATCTGTTGCCATAACATCTGTTCCACTTAATTTACCTTTTTCTCCAATAATTGTAGCTATATTTCCATTTAACTGAATATCTGCACCCATTCTTAAAAGTTCACTAACATGCATAAATCTATTTTCAAACAATCTTTCATCAATTGTACTTGTTCCATTCGCTTGAGTAGCTAGTGCCATAAATTGAGCTTGCATATCAGTTGGAAAACCAGGATAGATATTGGTTTGAATATTTGTTGCTTTGAGTTTTTTTGAACGATAGACTCGAAGTGTGTCATTGTCTCTTTTTTCGAATTTCGCTCCCATTTTTTCAATACTCGTGAGAAATGCGGAGAGGTCTTCGATTCGGGCATCATGGATATCAATATAGTCTTTTGCCGTCAGCGCACCAATGATGGTAAGTGTTCCTGAGACAATATAGTCTCCAATTACGGTACCGGAGAGGTGTTTTGAGAGTTCTTTTGGTTTAATAATGATTGTGTGATCGTATCGGAGCGCAATGTCTGCTCCAGCATCTCTGAGCACATCAATCATATTCATGACGTGTGGTTCATACGCCGAGAGCTCGATTCTTGTTATCCCTGTACGTTTCAGTGCTGCGAGGAGGAGGACTATTGTGCTTCCTACTGAGAAATATGCGTTGACCGTAATGTCGTTGGTATGACTTTGACCTTTGAAAGCCAGTGTTTCATCGATTTGTGTGGTCGCATAACCGAGCTGTTCGAGCCCACGAACTATCCCATCAATCGGACGTTTTCCAATACTACAACCTCCTGGATAGGCCAGATTTACTTGACCAAAACGAGCGAGGAGAGGAGGAATGAGATAATATGTTGCACGTGCCTTTTTGAAGAGATCTTGTCGGATATTCGTAGAGACAACTGACTATTATCCACGATAAATGTATTTTTTTCAAACGTGACTTTCGAACCCAGACTTTCCAATATTTCTTTCAAGAGATGTGTATCTGAAATATCAGGGACGTTTTTGAGTTCTGCTGTTTCGAAAAAAAGCGTGCTGGCGATCATCGGAAGTGCCGCATTTTTGGAACCGCTAACCCAGATTTCACCCTGAGTCTCAGCTCATCATGTGATAGTGTATATGCTCATAGAGTGTCACTAGGGTATGAATTTTTAGCGTGGAAGCAAGCTATCGTACCAAGCGGCCGAGATTTTTCTTCTTTTGTTGTAATTGTTGCACTATGGTATCAACCTCTAATTTTAAATCTCGGATATGGTCGCCTTCTGCTTCGAGAATGAGATTGGAGTATTGATGTAGAGTATCTTCGATAATGGTAAACTCTTTGCGTATATGTCCATCTATAATTGGTTTATCGAGATGTTTTATATTTTGAAACATTTCTCTGAGTCCTGTTTCGATAAAATCGAGAACCCGTTTTATTAGAATTATAAGTCTATGTTCTACATCTTCTTTATTTTCTGAGAAGATAAAATCATGAAACAGTATATCGTCTACATCAAAAACTTCTTCTATTACACGGAGCATAATCCCCAAGACAACCCCATATATTTCTACTTCATGACCTCGAATATCTGTTGTTTTTATCATATCCATGAGACTGTCTTCGAGCGTTCACCAATTTTCGAGGAAGAGGTTTTTTTCTCAAAAAAGCACTTTTTTAATAAGAATACGGTAATCATCATGGAGAGAACTGCCATCAATCACTGTTATAATATCACCAATTTCTCGGTCGATGATGTGTTTATTTATGACAAGTTCGAGAAAATAATCCTCAAGCGCGTTATCAGATCATCGTTTTTGTGCTGGAATCATACTTCTATGCTAACAGAATTTGACCTTTTTTGCAAATCTCTAGCATGTGCTTATGTCATGACCTTCTGCACAAGAAAAAATTTGTAGCAATCTCAGTCCTCAAATCACCCATTTTCTCTTACAAATGCGTGAAATGGGACAAAAAAGAAATATACCAAATATTTCTTGGAATACTGCGAATTTTTTTAGAGAGTCTCTCTCGAAGAGAAATATTACAAATATTCTTGAAATAGGACCTGCAAATGGATTTTCTACTATGATGCTCTCCATAGCTTGTCCTGAGGCGCATATTACTAGTCTCGAATGTTCACGTCATGCTTTTGAAGAATTACGTCATAATATTCATTCATTCCAAAAACTACAAACAATAAACTACAAACCAAAAACTGATGTTTTATATCCAGCCGATTTCCCCCCGAAAGTCACCTCAGACATAAATCAAGAAACAATAAATCGATTTAGTCTGTATTATGGTGATGCAAGAGAGATTCTGCCTGCGTTTATGCGATGAGCTCAGAAAATAGTTTGTACTAATCCAGAAAGTGTATTCTATGATATACCACAGCAAAAATTTGGTTTTATTTTTATTGATGGAGCTTTTCGCATGACGCGGGAATTTTTTGATCTTTCTCGACCATTATTAACTTCGGATGGTATCATCATCATCGATGATGCTATCAAATATCGATGGAAAATGGATGGTTTTCATGAGTATCTCGAAGAGCAAGGCATTGCGTATACCTTGGTTCAAACTGATGAAGATGATGGAGTGATGGTGATAGATTTTTGAAATATTTCAGTTCATCCTGCGTAATACCATTTACAGGCAACAAAAAGTACTACATTTTATGAATTCATGGTGCTGGGATTCTCCAGAGCACATAATTCTCTCCTTCTTTTTCTTTTTGTTTGTCTATTTCATTTCTCATACTTATTTTATGAATACAAAAACTCTTCTTATTGGTGCGAGCATCGGCGTACTCACACTTGGCTCACTTTCGTTTGCAGCCATAAATGGTAAATGAACGCGTGGTTTTGATGAAACAATTAAGACAGCGGTTGAATCAAGTAATTATGCCGCTCTTTCTGACACAGCTAAGTCAAAAATAACACAAGAACAGTTTGCCGAAATGGTTGCTAAAAAAACTGGACATCAAGCAGTAGAAAATGCTCTTGAAGCTGGTGATTATACAGCCTTTAAAAATGCTATGATAGCACAGATTCCCAGTGAAGCAGAATTTCAGAAAATGGTTGCTGTTCGCAAGGCTCGATCTGCGACAGAAGCAAAGATAGAAGCAGCTGTGAAAAATAATGATTTTTCTGCTTTTAAGTTGGCTATTGAAGAACAAAAGGCAAATATGCTTGCCAATCATCCTGGCATGCCTGATAAGGCACCAAAAGCACTCTCAGATGAGAAACTTCAAAAGCATTTCAATACCCTCGTAGAATATTATAAAACAAATGGTAAACTCCCTGAAATGGGAAGAGGGTTCGGACCTGCTGGTAAAGGCATGGGTGAACATGGACCGCGTGGCGATGGTCGTCGTGGAGATCGGAAGAGCAC
>CALETF010000133.1 GCA_937920005.1 uncultured Candidatus Altimarinota bacterium | reverse complement strand
TTTTGTTGATTCGTAGTATGCGAGTGAGTCCTTCTTGAAGAAGTCACGGAGTTTTGGTGCAAAAGGAAGAATTTCTCGGACATCTGGATTTTTGGAATCGAGAATGCGGAGAGGATTGTGTTCGACTCGTGCTTGATCTACTTCATCAAGTAAGTGTGATTTTCCACGAAAAAATGCCTGAAGTTCAGCTACATAAGCTTCACGTTCTTTTGCATTTCCGAGGGTATTGATTTTGGTGGTGAATTTTCCCTTGAGGCCACAGTCAGAGAGGATTTTGACGGCCATGTGAATATTTTCTGCATCGAGCACTGGATCACGTTCACCGATAATCTCGGCACCAATCTGGTGGAACTGTCGATATCGACCCTTTTGAGGACGATCGTAACGAAAGTGAGGTTCTATATAGAAGAGGTAGACAGGCTGAGGATCGTTTTGGAAATTCTCTAAATATGAACGCATCACGCCTGCTGTTGATTCGGGCTTGAGGACGAGGTCACGACCCTTTTTATCCTTGAATTCGTAGAGTTCTTTTGATACCACATCGGTATGTTCACCAACGGAGCGTACGATGAGATCGCGCATCTCCATGATAGGTGTCGAGATACGAGTGAAACCAAAGTGACGAAAAATATGACGTGCCACCTTTTTGATAAAGGTATAATAACGCTGTTGCTCGCCGAACCAGTCTTGCGTTCCGCGTACTTTTTGAGGCATTTCCATAAGAAAAATCTAAAAACAGAAAAAAAGAAACTGCGCGATAGTGTAGTGTTTTTCCTTATAAATGCAACCAAAAACAATGATTTTACTTTTTCGAAGTGAAAAATAATTCTTCACACAATCCTCACAATTCGCCTCTAGTCAAGTCCCTATTTTTCTATATAGTGCAGAATATGAAAATCTCAAAAATATTCCTCGCATCATTCTGTGTTCTCTGCATCTTGCCTTCTTTTGGTCAAACTGAAAAAGACAAAGAGCTCTTTGAATTCTCAACAGCACCAGCTGTAGAGGCACCTAAGGTAGCTGAAGTAACAAAAACAGTTGAGAAAAAAGAAGAACCAAAGACAGAAACAAAACCAGAAGTAGTCACTCCAGCTGCACTCGTGGCTGATGCACAAACACTTATCAAGGATAAGCTCGTCCAGAAATATCAGGTTCGCCTCGATGAAGTCATCAGTCGTATGACAGGTCGTCTCAATGCTGTCTCAGCTGATGAACAACGCGCTGCACTCACTGACCTCCGTGATCGCATGGCAGAAAAAAAGACTGCTGTTGTCGCTATGAAAGACCTCGAACCACTCAAAAAAGATATTATCATCGCTATTCTCGACCATGTTGTCTATCGTCTCGAGGGGCTCATCAAGCAATCAGCACAGACATCGACTGACAAAGCTCAAGCATAATACAGGACAAAAAAAGACCTCCGTGATGGAGGTCTTTTTTTAAAAGAAAATTATTCAACAATAGTTGTTTTGGTAATCTCTATTTTTTTAAATGGTCGATCGCCATTATCAGTTGGGACGAGGGCAATAGTATCAACGACTTCCATACCGGTGACGACTTTTCCAAAGACGCTGTGCTTGCCATCGAGCCATGTTGTTTCCTCCGCATGGACGATGAAGAACTGACTGCCATTCGTATTCGGTCCAGCGTTTGCCATAGAGATATAACCTTTTTGGTGTGATAGTTCTGGGTGAAATTCATCTTCAAAACGCTCACCATAGATGCTTTCACCGCCACGGCCTGTTCCAGTTGGATCACCGCCCTGGATCATAAAATCTGTGATAACACGATGAAAAATAGTGCCGTCGTAGTAACCCTTTTTCGCGAGTTCTACGAAGTTCTGTGCTGTCTTTGGAACTTTATCCGCGAAAATCTCGAGGGTGATATCACCATGATTAGTATGGAGGGTGACTTTTGGATTAGCCATAAATGAACTATATAAATAAGTATGTCCGATAATAAGATGAATTTATAAAAAGAGAAATTTTTCCTCATTTGTCTTGATAAGTCCTAAAAAAGTATACGATAAGATGATGGAATGAATTGATGGAAATAGTCATCATGAGTCAACTCACCCAGATGTTCACTGGAAGTTTATCAATAAGGCACTACGCAGACCAGGTGAAAGAAGTGATATAGATTTCGTCAAATGGAATAGGGCTCAAACTCCCATTATTCAGAGAATAGTAACGTTTGAAGTATCGTACGTAATTCAGGTGGCGTGCCCAGAAGTACGAAATTTATTACACGAAGACAGCACAGAGACGGGGGTTGTTTTGCTTCTGTGAAGAATGTTCGCACAATGTTTTTATCAGTATGGAATTGACGAAATAATAGACGCATCTGAGTACACACATCTCTCTCACGATCAGAAGCTCTGGGTGAGTAATGTCGTTCTATGAACAGAAGCCTGTGATAATGATTTTATTCTCGAAATAGCTCATTTTGTCTGAAATAAGCTGGAAAAATATCTGATAGAAAATGCAGAGAGATTGATGAAAAAAGCAGCTCAAAAAGTAGAAGAAAATTTTCTCGGAAAAACATCAGAATAAATACAAAATCCCCACTCTTGGGGATTTTGTATTTTGAACGTGAGAATTATTATGACAGAGATAACGTCTGATAATTGAGATACCGAAGATAATTCTGAGCCCACGATTCATGAATTGGTAATAATTCATGCTCTACGATAGAGGCATATATGAGTTGTTTGACCTGAAATGAAAATCCACTCGCGTTCTGTGAAAGCATATAATTATCTATATCTCCACACAGGATATCAGTGCACAATTTTACAGCTCTATAATGTTCTTCTTCTTCCTCTGGTAATCGTTTTGAGTCCGGAGTATGCACCCATTTCTTCTCCAAAATATGTGCCATTCAATGCTTTTGAAGGAGTTGCACATAATCAGATATAAATGACTGTCAGACTTTTTGAAATTTTCCTCAAAAACATGATTGAGATATGAGATTACCGAGAATAAAGTAGGTGAGCACTTCCAGTATATTTGAAAAACCGAGCATATCGATACGGCCCTGTATGTGAGGTAAAATGTTTGAAAAACCTTCTTTTTCTAATTGACCTGCGTCATAACAACAAATACAGGTTGCCGTGAGATCATTGTGAGAGGTGAGAAACGCCTCTGGTTTGTATTCTTTTTTATGAGGTTTTGCAAAAATACATGCTGACGCGAGAACACCAGCAAACATATTTGGTACTCTTCCTGCTACACTCAGTTGCAATTGGAGCTCATTATCTGTGACTATGCCTAGGTGTGCGAGTTGATAGAGTATGGCCATGAGTTGAAGTGGCGACTGGCATGGGGGAAGATTGAGTGATTTATCAGCATGCAAGAGTTGGAATGATGTACTTCAAAAACCTATAACTTGATGGAGAAGAGTGACTTTATCTGCGGAAAGTGGTTTTGAAAAGTGTATCTTTCATCCTATAGGGAAATATCATTCTCCAAATGAATAGAGGAGAGTCTCTCTCAATTTTTGAGCATCCTGCACGGATGTTTGTATTATTCTCTCATGTTGACGCGTTACGCTCGCAAGAGCATGAGCTACTTTTCATTTTATTAGTTGCATCACCCCTGTCGGTTTTGGTGCTGGTAAAAGAGGAGTTACTCAGTGTTTTTTTGTTAAAAATAAATTTGAAATTCCAAAAAGTGTATCAAATGCATGTCTTCTCCCAGGAGTTATGATTTGGTGTATAAAATAAGCATAGGGCTGCATATTTCATGCACGAACTTCTCGAAATATTTGTGCTACCTGACTTTTACAGAGGGTTAATACCCTTTTCTTTTTAGAATCATCTATATATCCAAAGAGCTCTACAAATTTTTCAGCATCTAATCTGCGTATATACGGCTCTATACTCGCATCCTGACAATAATTCCAGACATACGCGAGCATTTGGATATTTATGCCACCTCTTGTACGTAAAATTGGTAAAAATATTTCTCGGGCAATATTTCTCTTTTGAGTATCAGTATGGATTCCAGAAAGAATGCCATCAACGTATGCGTCTACATCTTTTTCAGAAACAGCGCCAAAAACAAAATGGCAATATGCCATTCATATTTGTTCATAGTTGGGTATACGCAAGAGATATTCTGTCGTCTTTGGCGAGAGTATAGTTTTTGTTTCGAGTGCCGTGGTGAGGAGCTGAGTACCTATGCTGTAGAGCTGAGCACGTTTTGCTCCAGGTTTTACCCATATACTTCTGAGGGAAAAGAATACTATTTCTTGCTCCTGCACCGTGAGTCAGAGGAGGTGTGTATTCACATCTTCTCAGCTCTCGAGACATCCAATTATTGCCCTGATTCTTTGTTCGATAAGGGGAGTTCTTTTGAGTATCAGTTTTTCATATGAGAGTCCTTGTGACTCTGCTTGGAGCCAGAGATGATGAGACCTATCATTAATGAGTTCTTCCTCCATGGCGAGGACCGCTCCGAGAGTGCTCGATGCAATAATCTGAAATGCTTCAGAAAAATCCTTGTCAGAAACACTATCCACGAAGTCCACCAGTATATGACTATAATCTGGTGATACGATACCACCATTTCTGAGTCCACGGATAGCTATCCAGAGAACCTCTTTATCGTGTTCTGTGGGGCCTGACAGTAAATATTTTTGTAACGCTTCAAAGAGAGCACGTCTGTTGTTTCATAATTCAGGCGTTATTCCCAGTGTTTCAAAAAAATATCGTTCCTCATCACCCTCGAGAAATCTCTGGAGGAGTGCAGAGAGCGATATATCTTTACCAATATTTTCAAATAATTCATCGAGAGTGGCTATTTCGAGATTTATTTTTTTGGGTCTCGAGGCTCGCAAAGTTTCACAGAGTTTTCTCATGGCTGAATATCCTCTCTGACCGAACTGTCTTGCCCAACCAGCGACAAATTCCGGGAGAGAAAAATCTAACTTATGATACCTCCCATAAAATTGTTCTATTAAGTAGTCTACAACTCTACCTGGTCCATCACGTAGGGGATTGAGATGCTGTGTTCATTCGGGAAGATGTTTGAGGAGGTCTTGGTTAAAACGAGCTGTATTTCTCTGTATGATAAGAGGGAGAACTTCAATAGGAGCGTAGAGACTCTCTGTATTTCCATCGGGTCATTTGTGACTAAATGCTGTCGACGAAAAATCGGTCATCTGTCAGAACGAACCAAGGGTAAGCCTTGTATCTGGTCCTACCTGACCATCAGCACTGTGGATAGTTAGTTGCACAATGATATTTTTATACTGAATATTTATCTATGTCAATATTTAATGTATAAAATAGGAGTTGATAAAAAAGCCTATCTGAACAATATGTCAGAGAGAATATTTGTATTTTCCTTTTTAACTATGTGCCTACAACATACTCATCTTGCTTCTGCTACTGGTACTAGTCTTCCTCCTGCCCCACTTGAAATATCAGAATTGCCTGCTTCGCAGAGAAAAGTAAAAGGTTTGATTGATAAAATCGTCTGAACAGCCCGTAAAACAGGTATGGGCAGCATCGTGGCTTGATGGTTAGAACAAGCTGCTCACAGTCTTCGCAAATAAAATAAAAAATCCCCA
>CALETF010000132.1 GCA_937920005.1 uncultured Candidatus Altimarinota bacterium | reverse complement strand
CAAAGAAAAAATAGGAATCATGAACTTGGTTCATAATGCTGTTTGGAAGATATCCACGACATCGCTCTGGTTCACGGTGATGAATTTCATCTTCAATCATATCAAGATTTCCTACGAGATTATCTACAAAGACGGTCAAGCGTATTTCTTCCTTGTCACCTACAAGAGTCTCTTTCATACGATTTCTCAGAGTATCACCTCCATCTATCCCGATGCTGAGGTTGTGATTCGTAATAAGTCAGAATACATCAGTTTCACAGGAAATCACTCAATCATACGAAGCACCAGTATCAAAAAAGTAGATGACAAATACTTCCCTATCAAAACATATAAGTACTTCGAAGAAGATCCTCTCACAACTTTTACCAATGTCTTTGGTGGTCTCAAAAAAACTGACGTTGCTGTCTACCAGATAGTTGCAAAGCCTCTCTCACACCACTACAATAACAAAGCAAAAGAAATAGCTGGTCTCTACAGTAAAGGCAAGTACAAACAGGGAGGCAGTTTCCTGTTCTCGCTGACCTCAATGAGTAAACTCCTCGCGCCTATCGGCTGGCTCGTCACCAATTTTGTCCAAAACAAAAGCGATGAAAATCCCATGGGAGCAGGAGGCGGAGACTCGTACAAGATATTTAATCAAGCAGAACAGGAGGCACAGAAAATGGTCGGAGAAAGTGCAGCACAAAGTGCATTTGATTGTACTATCCTCGTCTTAGTCGGGAGTGATTCAGCAGAATCAGCACAAAATGGTATCAATAGTATGCTGACATCAACGAGTGTCTTTACGAATGAATACTGCAATGAGCTCGACAACAATCAATTTCTCGAAGGTGCATTTCGATGGCTTATAAAGCCACTTCACTGGATATCTTTTAGACACAAGCTCGCAGGATTTTTTACAAAGAAGTGTCCATATAGTATCGATGAACTCACGACACTCTACCACTTCCCTGACGTCAATTATAACAAATCACCAATTATCTACTGGCTTGGTTATAAAAAAGTGGCACCGCCATCAAATCTCAAGACACCAACAGAGAAACTCATACTCACTGACTATGTTCGTGATGGAGAATTTATCTTGACCGAAGATGGTTCAAAACTCAAAACTGATAAATTCGGAAATATAGCCCGTGGACCAAAAGATGGATTTATACTCGAAAATGGAGAGGAGATTCTTCTCAATACTGATGGCGATAAACGGGGGCAACCAACAGATCCAGGGAAACTCCCTCGTTCAGAAGAAAAAGAACGTCTCCTCGGTGGTCTCCCTGTCTACAAAGGAGCAGT
>CALETF010000131.1 GCA_937920005.1 uncultured Candidatus Altimarinota bacterium | reverse complement strand
TGTCATCTATTCTTTTATAGGTTGGTTTGCGGTGGGGTCCAATTCATGATATCAAGAAGGTGACTTCATAGAATTTGAGGGTACTCAGGGCCGAGTATATAGAATCACCCCGCTCATTACCAATATTGAAGAATATGGATCTCAGGGTTTTACTGGTAAACTCATCTCATTTCCAAATAAAACTATTTTTGAAAAAAATATCAAAAATTGGTCTCGCGGATCTGATTTCTCACTCATGTCTATCGATTTTCTCCTCACTCATGGGAGTGATATACATCGCGCAAAAGAGATTCTCATGTCTGTTGTTGGCTCAGAAGAACTTGCGCTCTATTATAGCTCTCGCCGAGAACTAAAAACGCTGAAAAATACCTACGGTTACACTGATGATGATTTGAAGCCACAGATTCATATAGTCACTGAACCACGTGGTATTATCCTCCGTGTTCGTATTCTTGTTCATGTAAAAGACAGATTATCTGAACAATCTCGTATTATGGAAGCCTTTTCTACTCGAGTCCAAAAGGAGAAAAGCGTTGAAATGAGACAAGTTTAATTCTTTTTCCAGCGGGCGTAAACACCTGTTGTGAGACTGCGTTCTCCTGTTGTTTCTTGTATACCGAGCTCACCGTGTTCTACGACTCATGTTGGTAGTATGTCTGTGAGTATATTGGCTAGCGTTGTTGAAAAAATACTTGAAGCATAGGTATTTACCAGGAAGAACAGAGGCTCTGGAGATATGATTTTTCTAATACTTTCTAGTAAGAGAGGGAAGGAGGTGTCAAACTCCCATTTTTCACCATTGGCTCCATGACCAAAGACAGGAGGATCCATGATGAAGCCATCGTAGGTATTGCCACGTCGTACTTCTCGTTCGACAAATTTCACGACATCATCGAGAATCCAGCGTATGGCGTCAGAAGGGAGTTCGGTGAGTTCCATATTTTTTTGAGCCCACCCTATGGTTGGTTTTGAACCATCAACGTGTGTCACTTTTGCTCCTTCTTTTGCACAGGCAATAGAGGCTATGCCGGTATAGGCGAAGAGGTTGAGGACTTTTGGTTCTTTCCTTTTTGATTTTTTGATGACTTCGCGCATCCAGTCCCAGTGTTCTGCTTGTTCTGGGAAGACACCGACATGTCTGTACGGTGACCAACGGCATTGCCATGATAAATCCTTGTACGACATATTCCAATCTGCTACATTTTTTGGGATTTTGGTCCATTTACCTTGTCAGCCTCCGCTTTTATCGAAATAGGCATCACTTTGCCAGTCGGATTTTTGAGGTTTCCAGAGTGCTTGTGATTCTGGGCGAATTATTCGGAAATTTCCATAACGCTCGAATTTCATACCATCGCCAGAATCGATGAGTTCATAATCTGGGTAGGATCTGAGGAGGAGGTGAGAGGGGATGAGAGTCATAGGAATAGTATATTAATTATTGTTCATTTTCATCTTCACGTACGATTCCGCTTTGCAGATCAACCATGCCAGCGTATTTCTTTCAGAGCTTGAGGAGCTGTGCATGTGTCCCGCGTTCTACTACTTTTCATTTTTCGAGAACGATGATGTCATCAGCACTTTTGACTGTTTGGAGTCGATGAGCGATGACGATGACGGTGCGGCCTTCGAAGAGGTGCTCAAATGCTTTGGCTACTTTTTGCTCACTGTAGCTATCAAGCGCTGCCGTTGGTTCATCGAGGAGAATAATCTCTGGATCTTTGAGAAATATTTTTGCAATAGCCAGTCGTTGTTTTTGTCATCATGATAATCGCACACCACGTTCACCAATTTCTGTTTTTAGGCCATTTTCGAGCTCGTATATGAACTGGCATTCTGCGAGCTCAATTGCTTTCTGTATTTTTTCTTTTGAGATTTTCCCTCTTGCTCAGTAGAGGAGATTTTCTTCTATTGTTCCGTCAAATACTCCAGGCTCTTGAGTGAGATACCCTATGTGTGGATAGTAACTATCGAGCCGTATGGAAGTGATGTCTTGTCCGTCGATAAGTAATTGGCCACTCAATGGTCTCATATATCCTGCGAGGAGTTTCATGATTGTTGTCTTACCCCCACCTGATCGGCCAACGAGTGCTGTTTTTTTGCCTCACTCAATTGAAACTGAGAGGTTACTTAACACTTGAGATTGTTCGTGGTATCAGAAGCTTAGATTTTTGAGCTCAAAATCTCATTTCTCAAAATGAAATATTTTACCAGTATCGTATCAAATTATCAATGGAGTATTGTCTACGAACTCCCAGAGTTTTTCTATGTGAACAAATGATTTTGTGAAACCTTCGTAGTACTCTATGCTGTCACGCAGTGTTACTTCAAACATGCCCAGTATTGTCAAAATGCCAATCATATCACTCAGAAGATATGTTCACCCAAAGACTTTTGTTCCGAGGTAATAATAGGTTCAGACAATAATACACGAGAGAAGAAACTTTGGCGTCTGAAATAAAAATGATCACCAGAAATTTTGTTTGCGAGCGAGATCTCGAGAGTAGTCTGATATGGCATCAATTTTTTGTATTTCTTTGTGTATTGTTTTATTTTGTAATATCTCAAATTTTGACATGATAATTTTTGCCAATGCTCCTGTTGTTCGGACGTTATTTTCTTTTCTCTGTTTTCGGTAAAAACTAGTGTATTTATTGAGATACACTATGGTGCTAAATATTACCACTATTATTGTGATTCAACCAGTAATAATTTGCCATGGCAGACTCCTCGCCAGATAAAAACCAAAGACAAGTGTACATATAATCCGAGTTACATGAGACATGACGCCGAGAACTGATTGGGTGGATTCTTCTATGCCTTTTTGTAGTATGCTCAGAATCCTGCCAGTTCAGAGTGCTTCTATTTTTTCTTGATCGAGCTGTATAAATTTCTCGAGATTTTTTTTGTAAATAAATGGCTCCCAAGTGTATTGCTGTTCTACCCAATAATAGTTACGAAATATGAAACCAAGTATTTGAAAGGTGAGCATGATGACACTCGCATGAATCAGTGTTTTATGAAAACTTGCTATATCTCCTATTTCTAATTCGTGTACGATTTCTTTTAAAAAATAAGCAAGAAATAAGGTGAAACAACTCGTATTGAGGGTTGTAAATATGCGCATGAAACTGACGAATGGAAACATCCGACATGGTTCAAAAAAGCGTTTTATTTTTTGCCAAAAATTCATGGATTTATTCTAGAGCATTTCACACAAATACAACTTCATGAACTCTTCTATCCCATTTTTCTTCTGGTATATCATCTAGTATTTGGCAACGGAAGCAGACGCCCACAGTGTAGTGTGGATTATATTTTTGAATGATTCTATCATAATAACCGCTTCATCGACCAATTCTTTTTCCGTCTCGTGTAAATGCTCTTCATGGGACAATCAAGAGAGTCTCGTCTGGGATTTCGACTCATTCATTGCTTTGAGGTATAATCT
>CALETF010000130.1 GCA_937920005.1 uncultured Candidatus Altimarinota bacterium | reverse complement strand
TCAGAACCCTTGGCATTTGGCTTACCAATATCAAACGTACATTTTTGGAGCTTTCGATATGGGATTTGGAGCTGTTGCATGAGGTATTCCTGAATGCCAGAAAATAATAAATGCTCTTCATGAGAAGTTTCAGCCGTTGAGAAACTCTCCATCTCGAGTTTATCGAATTGATGCATACGGATGATGCCTTCCATATCCTTGCCGTATGTCCCTGCTTCTCCTCGAAATGATGTCGCATACCCGATATAGCGAACGGGCATTTCTTTTTCACTAAAAATCTCATTCGCATGCATAGAACCAAGGACGTGCTCAGCACTTCCCTGGAGCCAGAGGTCTTGTCCCTCGATTTTGTATCGATCTTCACGAGGTTCGAGACGATCCATGGCATCATATGGTTCTGTACGAATCATATACGGAGGCAGAATCGGTGTAAACGGTTTTGAAGATATTTTAAGACCAAGATCGGCAATGATTTTTTTGAGAGTTGCTTCACTCGTCAAAGTATTCATCACAAACTGTATAAGCGCAAACTGCAGCATCACGAGGTCACCCATGAGATACGCAAAACGAGACCCTGCGACATTGGCAGCACGCTCTTTATCTATCCAGCCATGAATCGCTGCGATCTCCGCATGATCACGGGGCTTGAAAGAGAATTCTGGGATCTTTCCCCATTCTCGGACAACGACATTTTCTTCTTCTGTATGGCCAATAGGCGTATCCTCTGTGGGAATATTTGGGATTTTCTTGAGAAGTGCTGTGTGTTCAGACTCTAGAGTTTCGTATTCTTTTTCGAGATTTTGGAGGTCTTCTTTGAGTTTTTTCGCTTGTTCGAGAATAGCAGGATCAGGCTTTCCTTTGCCCATACTCGCAGAGAGCTCATTACGCTTGGCGCGAAGTGTCTCGACTTCTTGCTGCATAATTTTTTTCTTCTCGTCGAGAGCGAGAAAAGCATCAAAATCAATCTTGGTGGATTTATTTTTTATCGCTGCACGGACGATATCAGGATTTTCACGGATAAATTGGAGAGAGAGCATAAGTAATAGCAAATAAACAATAGTAAATTACGAGAATTATAAGAAAATTCTCATAAATAAAAATCTTCTCTGGGTTCTAGGACAAAACTATCCCCACCGGACAATGATCCGACCCCATAATTTCTGGATGAATAAATGCATCAGCAATACGAGATGTGAGCTCACGAGAAGTGAGAAAATAATCTATTCTCCAACCAGAGTTATTGGCGCGAGCATTTCAGAAATTTGACCACCAGGTATAGGCTCCAGTAAGCTCAGGATTTCGCTCACGAAATATATCAACAAGTCCTATATTCATAAACGCATCAAATCCTCTACGTTCTTCGAGCGTAAAACCATGTTCTCATTCATTTTGTTTCGGATTTTTGAGATCTATCGGCTGGTGTGCGACATTGAGATCACCACAAAATATCACTGGTTTATGAACTTGTAACTTGTCGAGAAACACGCACATAGCCCTATCCCATTCCTGTCTATATGAAAGGCGTGAAAGGTCATCCTTGGAATTGGGAATATAGGAATTCACGAAATAAAAATCATCAAACTCGAGGGCCAATGTACGCCCTTCATTATCCGCTTCTGTCCCTATGCGATTCATAACGGCTGATGGTGCGATTTTAGTAAAAACAGCAGTTCCTGAATACCCTGGTCGTTCGGCAGAATTAAATATACACTCATATCCAAGAGATTGGATAATGTCTGTTTCGGCGATGATTTGTTCGGGTTTTGCTTTGATTTCTTGGAGACCAATAATATCAGGATTCAATTGCTTGAGAATCTCAGGAAATCATTTTTTCATGACGGCACGAATTCAGTTCACATTCCAAGAGATGAGTTTCATAAAAACTACGAATGAAAAAATATATCCTTCCAAGTAACGAGAATGCTCGCCAATATCAAAACAATAAACCCAAGAGAATGAATCATTTGTTCGATTTTTGGTGATATCTTGAATCGAGGATTCACTACATGAATCATCTGATTCACGAGAACAATCAGACATCGCCCACCATCGAGAGCTGGGAATGGAAGCAGATTAAAGACTCAGAGACTGAGAGAGATCATAGCCGTGAGCACGATAACACTGCGAAGCTGAACTCCATAATCAGCCAATCAAACAAATACTCGACCAATCGCAACTGGACCACCTATGCCCGCAGTAGCTTCTTGTTTTTGTTCACGAGAAGCAGTATCAGAGAAGCTCGTACGAATAATTGCTCCAAAAGTACGGAATGAAAAACCAATCTGCTGATAGACTTCTTTCATGCCATATAAGAGTGAATAGAGAGGAGAGTATTGATAATTTCGCAGAATAATATGAGGCGCAATATACGAACCTATTTTTCCTTCTATCGGAGTAATAGAGATATCCATTTCCTGATGAGCTCGTTTGATACGAAAAAGAAGTGGACCAGGAAGAGACAATTGAGGCTGTACATCTTTTGTACTCTCAAGAGGCGTACCATTGATGGCAAGCAATACATCACCTCTCTGGAAACCAGCCTGAGCCGCAAGAGAATTTGGAAGAGGATCCAAAACAATACCTGGAGCGCGAGTGATAACACCTGATTGCTCAGCTGCTTCGAGTGTATCAAAAATAGGAATCAGTTTTGTCCCAATACCGACATGTGACAAGAGTGAATTGGGAGCAAATTCTCGAATATGCACCGTAAGTGGTTCTGTACCACGATAAAACAGGGCACCAAAGAGTAATGCTGCCAGAATAAAATTCATCGTCACTCCGGCAAGTAATATGAGTACTTGTTTCCACCATGGAGCCTGCGGAAGAGCGTCCTTTTCGCGACTTTCTGGGTCATCGAAATTTTCTCATTTGAGACGGACAAAGCCTCCTAGAGGAAACCAGTTCAATGTCCACTCTGTTCATTTTTTATCTCGGAAAATACGCAATAATCGAGGCGGTATACCGAGACCAAATTCATGCACTTTTACACCACTCCATCGAGCAACAAGAAAATGTCCAAGCTCGTGCAAAAAGACAACCACAAAAAAAACAAGAAGAGCGAGGATGATGCCAATAAAAACGGTCATAAGAATCTATAAAGAAGTAGGTGGAGAATGAAGCAAATCTATATCAATCACTCTTGCATTTGGAACCAAATCAAACAAATCTCGATCATGCGTTGCAAACACAATAGTGGTTCCTGCTGCATGAATTTTCTTGAGAAAATCCATAATCATAATCACATTTTTCTGGTCGAGATTGCCCGTTGGTTCGTCTGCAAAAATAGTATCAGGTTCATGAATAAGCGCTCTCGCAATAGCGACTCGCTGGCTCTCTCCACCAGAGAGATGCTCAGGATATTCATCTCTTTTATGAAACATGCCAACTTCAGTGAGGAGCTCACGAGTACGACGAGTAATAGTATTTTTACCGTATCGACAAATTTCGAGAGCATAGGATATATTTTCACCAACCGTTTTGGAAGGAATGAGTTTATAGTCCTGAAAAATCATACCACACGTACGACGATATGCCCGCAAATTTCCAGAAGAAAGCCTATAGACATCCCGCCCGCGATGATCGATAAAAGAACCCGCAAGTGGTTTCAGAAGTCCTGCCATTGTTTCAAGAAGTGTTGATTTACCACTTCCACTCGCACCACAGAGAAAAACCCATTCTCCTTGTTTTATCTCGAAATTGAGACCACCAAGTATAGGCCGCCTTTTATGTCAGATAAGTGCGTGAAAAAAACGCATAATTATTGGCAAGCAAAGCTAGAAAATATAGGACGATATCGATCATAACTCTCTGCAGAAGTATCATTTTCCAAGCCAAGAGTCATGAGATAGACGGTCTTACCACAAATACGCGCTGTCTGCATAAAGAGATGTTCTTCTGTGATTTCATTGTATTTTGCACGGAAGATAACGAGTCGGCTTTTTTCTCCATCACTAAATGTGAATTGTTCATCGGTATCAATCGCAAGAGAGAGATATTCTCGAGAAGCCCAGAGCATGCTCTGGGAGACATATTCACTCGCTGTTGCCTCAGCCAGGATAGGTGCTGAGAGGATAATGAGATTATTCATAAATCCTCGCTTATTCACGAGTGAACGCATCGCAAGTTCTATTTTACCCGCTACTGGAGCAACGATATTAGTGCTCTCCACTTTTTCCCAAGAGGCAGGAACGCGAAGAGAATAACCTATACCACTATGTTTGATAAGTCATGAACTATCGACCGTATCGACGGGAGCTGCTGTGTCGCTCCCAAAACAACCAACCAAAAGAAATGGGACGAAAAAACAAGAGAGAAGAATAAGGAGAGAACGCATAAATTACCAAAGAGGAATATAGAGAGCAACAATAACGGCTATAAAAAATACGAGCGCAATCGTGCGGAGAAGAGCTATAAGAAAAATCTGTCGCATCCAGGAGACACTTCCAAACCAAATAGTGAGAGAAAACAAACCTGCCATGACAGCAAAGAGAGCATCACGAATACGAGCGAGCCAGACAAATTCTGAAAAACCAAACATAATCACACGGTTACTCACAATCCAGGCAAAAACAAGGAAAATCGCGAACATCAAAAGTGTATAGCGTATAGCGAGCTGGAGTCGGATTTTTTCTTGATTCTCTATGCGAAGCATTTCTTGATAGACTCGATCTGCTCGCATATAGAGGTCGAGTTTTGGATCTGTTTCTTTTTTGATTGGTTCTGCTGTTTTTTCAGGTACAGTTTCTGATTCTTTTTGTTCTGATGGAGCCAAAGGAACAACTGGAACAGACTCAGGCACAGGTGCAGATTCAAGAGGCGTTGGAACAGTGTCTGATACAGGAATTGTTTCAGCAGGAATAGATGCTTCTGGAAGAACAGCCTCCTCAGAAATTAGAGTTACCTCTGATATTGAAACAGGAGCTGACTGAGTGATAGAGGCAGGAGTCTCAACAGAAGGAAGTACTATTTCTGGGAGAGCTGCTGTGGTTTCAAGAATTGAATTTGTTGGTTTTTCAGGAAGTGACATATGACCAAAAAGGCCTTCGGTAACTGGCTCAGGAGCGCTATTTTCAGGAAGTGTTTGAGAACCAGAAAGAGCCTCGAGCGTACCAAGCACATTGTCTGTTTTATCAGGAAGAGGTGTAGGAGGCACTGGCGTCGAGCCAGGAGCAGGCGGCGTTGCCTGCATGTCTCAGAAAAGGGATGATATTTGATTCTCTCACGCCATAGCTTGATTTGCAATGAAAAATATATACGATGCGTCTGTATTTTCCCCTAGTATATCGACCTATGATACCAACGCAAGACCAAGTCAAACACGTCGCAAAACTCGCACGACTTCATCTCACAGAAGAGGAAGTACATATGTATCAAGGTCAGCTCGCTAGTATATTTGGATATATAGAAAAACTCCAAGAAGTAGATATATCAAGTGTCGATACAGCGAAACATGCTTCTCGAGATGCAATGAAGATGCGAAAAGATGAGGTAAACATGCCTGATGACGCAGAGAAACTCCTCGCCGTCACACATCAAGAAATCATCGGTGGACACATCGCCATACCTGCTATCATGAAGAAAAAATAATATGAATCTCGAATCTCTCAAACCCGAAATCCACGCTGGCATCGCAGCACTCGCGAGTCTCCGTGATCTCGTAGAATACCGAAATAGTCTTGTCGGGAAAAAAGGAACTCTCACCGAGATGCTCAAAAATGTAGCGAGTCTCTCTCCTGAAGAGAAAAAAACATTTGGAAAATCCCTCAATGAACTCCGTGCAGAAGTCGAAGCAGAGCTGGCAAAAAAAGAAAAAGAAATACGAGAAAACGAACTCAAAACAGCAGAAAATCGGTTTATAGATATGACCGTGCCTGCCAAAACTCACGGACGCACACAACATCCCATCAAAATCATCCAATCAGACATCATAGATATCGTGACTCGTATGGGTTTTTCTGTGTGGAGATCACCAACAGTCACAACAGAGTTTAATAATTTTGACGCGCTCAATATACCTTCTTGGCATCCAGCACGAGATATGCAGGACACTTTTTGGCTAACGGATAAACGAGTACTCGCGACACAAACATCGTGCATGCAAAATCATCTCATGAAAACGCAACCAAAGCCACTACGTGCTATGGTCCTGGGTTCTGTCTACCGTAATGAAAAAATCGATGCAACGCATGATATCATGTTTGAACAAGTCGAATGAATCGTCGTCGATAAAAATATCACCATCGCTCATCTCAAAGGCACAATCACTACTATTCTCACAGAACTATTCGGAT
>CALETF010000129.1 GCA_937920005.1 uncultured Candidatus Altimarinota bacterium | reverse complement strand
TTTTCCGCCCGTTTCGCCCGTCATTCCGATGGTAATCATGCCAAGTTTATTGGCTGCTTCAAGTGCTTTTACGACATTTGGCGAATTTCCCGACGTGGAGATTCCTACCAATACATCTCTCAAGCTCCTCGGAGGATCACGATACAGTCTCCAATTCCTCTGAACCCCTGAAACAAGCTATACAACAACAATATCCTATCCAAATAGTATGTATAGTGCTCGTATAAGACTCTCTCTGTACCAAACAGTGTTAAGACTGATATCGCACTTTTTTCACCACAGATAAGTAGTGACAGAAATCCTCCTCTTATCGATTTTCCTGAACGAATACGAGTTCCAGTTTACAACTCTGCCACCTTTGATCTCAGAGAATATATTTTCGAGACCAATTCCTATACGCTCAGTATTGACGAAGATATTCTCACCGATACGAATTCGAATAGTATTCTTGATGATGATTTTTCTGTTACTTGATCCAAATTTTTACTCGAATGAAATACACATACATCCCTCGTAACTGATACCATGCTACTTCGAGTAACAGATGAACGATGAAATACGAGTGTCAAAAAAATATCAGTAGAGATATATGCGCCAACCCCACAGATACAAAGTGTAACGAACTCTGGATGGGTGATTGGTCAGCTCTCTGAAAAACTTGATCTCGAACCAGTGCATTTCTTTCGTGTCAGACAAGGATCAGACATCACCAAGATTACTCCAGATGCTACACGTACTAACAAGGAAGGTTCGTTTGCCACAGGAACATACTTTACTATGAGTTGAGCCCTTCTCTGACTCTCTGGAGCACGTATACAAATCACAGAAAGGTGACTCATAGAGCTTCCATGAACTGGATACAAGATCGAAGTATCTTGAGCAAATGCTACCAATCCACTCCGAATGGATCTGATAGATAATCAAGGAGCTCTTCTTTATCAGCAATTTCTCGTATTACCTGAAGGAATTCCTCTTATAGATGAAAAAAATTCCCCAACAATTTCATCGAATGCTCTTGTAGTCTCACCGAGAAATACCTATAAAATGATACCTGCCACATCATGAGATCGATCAGTTCCATGATGAGGATATATCGTAGATGAAAATATGCAGCCAATAGCTGCTATTGCACAGGATGGTAACATATACCTTATTCAACAAGACGCTTCGCTTCTCTATGGCACTCGCGATGGATTCCTCTCACTTACTCTTTTGGTAAAAGGAAATCCTGTGGCAAATATATGGTATAAAACAACATTTTTCTATACCGTAAAATAGATTTTGCTTTTTCTCTTTTTTTCTGTATTCTCTCGCTCTCACGTTATTTTTCACTTCATGCTCCCTCATGTTACCATCGTCGGTCGGCCAAATGTCTGAAAATCCAGTATTTTTAACGCGCTTGCATGACACAGAATCGCGATTGTATCAGATATAGAAAATACAACACGAGATATTATCGAATTCCATATTGATGATGAAGATCGAGAGATATCATATATTCTCTCGGATAGCGGATGAATTGTTATGGGAGATGATGAGACACTTCTTACTGATGTGAAGTGACGCACAGATGATGCAATTGCTCGAGCAGATCTCATACTCTTTGTTCTTGAGTATGACAAGATTACTGAATTCGATGAGTATATAGTAAAAAAACTTCGCAAATCCAAAAAACCTGTGATTATCGTTGCGAACAAGGCAGATAA
>CALETF010000128.1 GCA_937920005.1 uncultured Candidatus Altimarinota bacterium | reverse complement strand
AATGAACTATCCTAAAATGATGAGATATCGTAAATACAAAAGACACCTAAAATTAGATGTCTTTTGTTCTGGTTACCGCACTCAGCGGGTATGCAATTTCAGTATAGTATATCGAGCTAGCTCGAGAAGCGTTATTTCAACGCGTCTCGTGCTAGCTGTCAATTGCTGGGGAACTAGGACTCGAACCTAGATAAACGGAACCAAAATCCGTTGTCCTACCATTAGACGATTCCCCAATATTGTGCCCTGCAGTTATACCATGACAGGTGTTTTTTTTGAAGAGTTTTTTATTTCTTCCCTTCTATCCCGAGCATGTCGATAAATGCGAGCTCGAGTGCGAGTGTCGGCACTGCAGCATAGGCAATACGCTCGATCGCCGTGATCACCGCAACAATACCGCGTGATGAGATGGCTTCTGTACTCTCCACTGCTCCCCGCTTGATGATCTCCATGTACTGCTCAGAGTATTCAGCTTCGATATCGGCACGCTTGTTCGGCGCATAGCGATACATGAGCGAGCGACGCATCGTATCGAGAAAGAGCTGCGCCAGGAGCATCATGTCGGTATGGTGCGCCTCAGCACGAGCAAGCGTCGTATAGATCGCATCCATGTCGCACTCAATGAGCGCAGTATAGAGCTCATGAATCACCTGGAGTGATGGCGCACCGGTGATACTCTCAATGAGCTCACGAGTAATCACGCGCCCTTTTGCAGCAGAGAGTACCTTTTGCAAAATACTGAACGAATCACGAAACGATCCATCGCCGAGAAATGCCACGAGTGCGGCACTCTCCTTGTCGATCACCACATGCTCACGCTCCGCAATGCTTTCGATGATACTTGCGAGGACTTTCTCATTTGGCTTGCGAAACGAAAATACTTGGCAACGAGAGAGGATCGTATCAGGCACCTTGTCGAGCTCAGTCGTTGCAAGCACAAAGATCACATGAGCCGGTGGCTCCTCAATGGTCTTGAGAAGTGCATTGAATGCATGTGATGAGAGCATGTGCACCTCGTCGATGATGTAGACCTTGAAGCGTGATGAAAATGGGAGTACACGCACGCTCTGTCGGATCTCATCGACATCAGCCACCTGACGGTTTGATGCGGCATCGATCTCAATAATGTCCTCAGGGTTCGTACCGAGCGCACGGGCAAAGATGCGAGCGACTGAAGTCTTGCCCGTACCACGACTGCCTGTAAAGAGGTATGCATGGGAGAATGTACCAC
>CALETF010000127.1 GCA_937920005.1 uncultured Candidatus Altimarinota bacterium | reverse complement strand
ATATTCAAAGGAGAAAATTTTTACAAATGTATAAAATAAAAAAACGACCATCTGGTCGTTTTTTTATACAATAATCTCAAACCCGTCTTCTCCAATAATCCCGCAATGTTCTTCTTGGACACCGATATTACCGTCTTCCATACAAATAGCGTGTTTACCAGTATCAAAAATATGTCGCGTCGAGAAGCCAACAATAGGTTCAATAGCGACGTACATTCCGGCTTTGAGTCTCTCGCCTTTCCCTGGTTTTCAAAAATTATAAATATCAGGCTTTTCGTGAATTTGTGTCCCCAGTCCATGACCAGTGAGCTCGCGAATAATATGAAATCCTCCTTGAGTTACTGTGGTCTCAATGGCAGAAGAAATATCTCCGACGAAATTCCCTGCTTTTGCCTGTGCAATACCAGCTGCGAGAGCCTGTTTCGCGACCTCGATACATCGCACATGACGGGCATTTTTTGGTTCTCAGATAATAATGGTCGTCGCCGCATCAGTCAGATATCATTGATAGCGAATACCATAATCAACTTTTACCACATCGCCTGATTCAAATGGTATATCCATCGGTACCCCATGGACCACGACATCATTCACGGAAATAATGATATTCGCTGGGTAATCATACTGTCCGAGGAATGCCGATTCCACACCTTTCTTTTTTTGTGTTTCTTTGATCCATTCTTCGATTTTAAGACCAGTGTGTCATTCTGTGAGCAATCCTGTCTCAAATAATTCACGAATAATTTCCTGATGAATTTTTCATGCATCACGAAGTGTTTGGAGAATTTTTGGGTCAGAAACAATCATTGGAGTAAATTATAGGTTATTTTATTAAGAGGCAAAAGTTAAATATAATCCAAAGCATTCCCCAATCACTCTTCTATCATTCTTTCTCTAAACAATTGTCTATTTCATCATACTTCTAGCAGCACCATATATTGATAGTTTATGTTTCCAGAAAATTCACCGTATAGAAGAATATCCCATATGCTCCTCAAAAATGGATCAGTCAACTTCTTGTCAATCCAAGGGAAAAAATCAGACACATCTTCAGAAATTCCTTGCTCAGAATATGAGAGAGCTTGTACTCAAGCGTCCATAATATCTAATTGTCTAACAGCGACTGCTTCGGAAGTTTTTCCCTCTTCAAACTCCAACCAAAGAACATACACTTCATCAAATTTTCCAGGAAATCTCCTCACTAAATCTTCAATAACATTTTTCTCTCTTTCAAATTTCTCCTGTTTAGAAATCTCATCAGGCGTGTAATCTTTTTCTCTATATTCGGCAATATCATGATAAAGGGACATTTTCCCCATCTTATTCGCATCTAGAAGAGGATGAAACAAACTATATAATCGAGTGGACCGAAAAACTTTTTTGGTATGTTCAAAAACTGTCTCAGCAATTTGTTCTGATATACCTCTTATTACCCATCCTGATCGAGGTTTTTTCAATCAATAACAAATTTCTCGGATAATTTCACTCATGAAATTATAATATTATCACAACAATAATACCGAGCAATACTCCGAGAATAAGCCCTATTCGGACAATTCTTACTGTCTCAGCAAAGAGATTTGAAACCATACGAAATCGCATGATCCAGAGAAGGATTACATAAAGGAGAACAAAGAGCATGAGAGAGGTCCAAATGCCGACATGGGCAATCCATATAAGGAGAATGAGTATTCCGAGACTCACTATGGTCGAGACAATTGCTTGAGCAACAGCACTAAAAAGTCCAGATCGAAGTTGTGTCATAATGAGCCATACACCTCCGAGGATACCCCCTATTTTCAAAATACTCAAGAGTTTAATGGTTGGCGTATTGAGAAATTGGAGAATAGTAGCAGTATCGCCGACAACTCCGCGTAATACCAAAAAACCGAGAGCAAGCACGAACACCAAACCGATAAAAGTCAGTATGGTAATGAGAATAGACTTGATCCAACCGAGAGCACTCCACAGAGTCATAAAGAAAAATATACCAACAACGACTCCTGCTACGATAGCTTTTATTGGAGACAAAAATAATGATGCTATCCAGACAGCCACGAGCGTGATAGCTGCTGCGACAAGAGTTTTGATAATGCTCTTGAAGAGCGATACCTGTTCATCATTCCTCTCTGCAAAAAACACAAATAAAATACTAAATGCGCCCAAAAGACTCACAAGA
>CALETF010000126.1 GCA_937920005.1 uncultured Candidatus Altimarinota bacterium | reverse complement strand
CCCAGATCTGATCTGCCAAGAGTCATGGAGCAAGAGTGCGCATTTTCGAGTAACCGAGAAGCCATGGCGTATAGAATCTATGTGTACTCAGAATAGTAGAATCTGTTGGGATGAGTATATCGAGATTCTCGATAATATCAAACTCTTCACGGCTAATACTATGTCGAGAAATATAGTTTGTAGCATGGGTTGTATAGAGATATCCTTGCACTAAGAAAAATATACTTACACTGCCATATGCAAGCCATTTGTGAGTCGTAGCCAGAATCATAGAGAGTGCATACGCCGCCATCAGAATCAAAAATATATCAAAGAAAACAAACATTCTATTGTAGAAAAACAATCGAAATATCGACCATACAAGGCCAACCAGAAATCATATACAGAGCGCGTCATATTGTTGTGTATCTATTTTCTTATAGAGTGCTGGCAAGACAATAATAAGATACGGAAGTACGAGAAAGAAAAATTCTTCACTCGTAAAAAAAGTTCCTGACATACTCGAGGATCAAAATGTTGTCGTCAGAGGGGTGAGCATATCTGTGATAACAGAAAGTTCCCGAGCATACAGCGGAAGAGCAATGAGTCATCCCGCACATATATATCCTATGAGTTTCCAGGTGATTTTCTTCTCTTTGAGACACTCAACTATACAGAGAATTCCGAGCACGATAATCAGATAGAGTCCAGATGCTCGATGAATGGTGAGAGTTCCGGCAAGTGTGAGGAGGAGAAGGGGGGATTTTTTTACCGCTAGCGCAAGTGTCGTGAGAAGGAGAATGCCTCAGACGATATTTCTCCAGTAGTTCCACCAATACTCTTGGTATTGGACAATAGAGAGGAGAAATATACTTGCAGCAATATATCAGACAATTCGATTATGCGATTGTTTTGCGAGAAAGTAGACACAAAAAGCTGTAAATACACTCAAAAATCCAAGAAATGGTCAGATAATTGTATCAGGGGTAAATCCTATAAAAGTAAGTATAACAGCTAGGATAGGAAAGAGCGGTTCATGATACGGAAGAAATGGTTCAGATCCAACTGGAAGGGCTGGAAGCACACGAATAGCTCACTCAATAGCATATCGAAAAAAACCTGGATCGTATCCATATGGAACTTCATATATGGTATATCACCAGATTCTGTAGAGACCAAGAAAAAGACAGACAATAAATAGAG
>CALETF010000125.1 GCA_937920005.1 uncultured Candidatus Altimarinota bacterium | reverse complement strand
TCAGTCTTTGTGGCATCGTTAGCGACACGGAAAGTGTAGACATTACCAGTCTCGAGCATACGAGATTTGTGTGATTCAACTGGTCAGAGGATAACGTTGTAGATATTCATAATTATGCGTTGAAGTGAGAAGAAAGAGTCTGGAGAGCATCCTTGGTAAATACACAGTAGTCGTATTTGAGAATCTCAGCAGGACTTGCGTGAGTAACGACATCTACGTGTGTACCGTGGAGATTTGAGAGACCGAGGATTTTCTTTGATTCAGCTGCAGAGACGAATACAAGTGCTGTATTCTCTTTTGTGATATCAGCAAAAGCTTTTGCCATGACTGATGTTTTTGCATCGATTTTATCAATAGTACGGATCTTACCTTCTTGAGCTTTGAGTGTGAGAGCAGATGCGAGACCGAGACGACGTTCCTGAGCGTTCATGCTGATTTGGAAATTTGCATTGCTGCGAGGACCAAATGCGACACCACCACCTTTACGAGAAGGAGAACGGTTACTACCCTTACGAGAAGCACCTGCACCTTTTTGTTTTGTGAGCTTGCGAGTAGAACCTCGACGAGCGCTACGACTGAGCGTGTGTGCTATTGGGAAACGACCATTGTGATTCTGGAGAATCATGAGTTGAGCGAGAACACCAAGATGTGGAACGATACCAAAGAGTGATATGTCGAGTGTGTCTGGAGTTGGAGTAGAGAGAGCAGTCATAATTGAGAGCGATTAGTCGAATGAACGATTAAAATACGAGGTAAACAAATGTATTCATCGCTCCTGGTACTGGTCCTCGGAGAGCAACGATGTTATTTTCACGATCGATGAGCTCTACTGGAACAGATTGGAGAGTGACAGTTTTATTACCATGACGACCGTGCATTTTCTTACCTGGTTTTGTACGACGTGGTTTACGAGTACCGATAGAACCAAGAGCTCGGTGAAATTTTGAACCGTGTCCACCAGGACCTCCGGCAAAATTCCAACGCTTCATAGCACCGGTGAAACCTTTACCTTTTGAAACTGATGTGAGCTTGACTGAAGCGACACCTTCGAGAGATGTTACTGTGAGTGCATCACCGACATTCATACCTGCAGCAGCATCGTATGGTACTTCTTTTCGTTTTACTGTTTTGCCTTTTGCATTTTTTGCATCGAGGACGAGTGCAGAATAACCATCCTTATCAGATGTTTTGATCTGACGGACAGAGAGCTGAGGAACACGGAGAAGCGTCACAGCGACGAGATTGTCACCGCGAGTGATTTGTGTCATTGAGAGTTTTTGTGCAACGAGTCCAGACATATAAGAGAAAGATGAGGCTCTTACGGACATCTCGTGGAGATGAAGTATAAGGGCCAAGCTAGGAAATGATTCACTCTGAGATTCAGAGGAAAACGTCGGAAGTATAAAAAGAAGAAGGCAATTGTCAAAAGATTTTTTTATGTTTTGTAAAGTCTATAAAAATCAACTCTAGCCTGAGTACAAAAATTATGACACAGTGGTATAAAATCCCTAGCAAAGAGGCTCTTGACAAGTAGAAAATCGCGCTATCATTTGCGCACTTTATTTTTTAACCCCGTACATTATGAGTACATTGGACAAGCTCAGTGCGCACCTTGTGGCAAGCATGGTCACTCCAAGTAGTGATGCAGCTACAAGAACAACGGCTGATCGAGTGTCAGGTGTCGTACAGGCACCGAGTGATTCGAGTCATAATGCTGTCACAGCATTCTTGGCTCAGAAATATGCACTTCGAATGGCTGGAAAATCTCCACGCTAAGGCACTTCTATATCTGAGAGACGTGTGTTTCTCTGATGAATGATTGATAAGCAACTTTTTACTGCTTATCTTTTTTTTCGCCAATTTTTGATACAAATCGAACTCTTAACTCCCAAACGAACCTAAAAAAACCTCTTCAGACATAATATGGACATCAAAAATTATCTGCGCTGTTCTCGATAAAGAATCTCTAAAATCTCTTATAAGCTGATCCCGGTGTGAACTCTGACTCTCGCTCCGAAGCGAATGTGCGCATACCACAACAAAGAGACCGTCCACAATATCACCAACTCTCACAGTAATCGGATTGTCTGGATGTGTCCGATTATACTCAACTATCTCTCTCACTTTATCTCAAAAATCACCTTGTTTCTGGTCGATAGCTCTCAATGCTTTGTGTGCTTCACTTTCAGGAATATTAACCATATTACGTGTGTTATAGTATATATATTACTTTATAAACTATATTGTCAAATTTTGACTTTCCATTTTTCTCTCTACAATGCTTCTACCTTATCAAGAGTAGGCGAGAGACGAAACTCGAAGACCCTACAGCAAGTTCACACATTCGTGTGATAGTGCTCCACTTTCGATAGATAATTGGTTCATCTATAATACTTGGTAAGATAAGAACTTTTTCTTATCTTTTTTTTATGTTCAAAACTGCTGAATCCGTGTCTCCAGGACACCCAGACAAGATGTGTGATCAGATCTCTGACGCCATCCTCGATGCTTGTCTCGAGCAAGACCCTACCGCTCGTGCCGCTATCGAAGTAATGGGCGGACATGGCTCTGTCGTCGTCATCGGCGAGCTCACAACCACTGCCTTCGTCGAAATCCAACCCATCGTGAAGCGTATCTGTGGTGAAAATATCGGTGTCCTCACGAATATCGTGAAACAGTCTCCAGAAATCGCCCAAGGGGTCGATACTGGTGGTGCTGGTGATCAGGGTATCATGGTCGGTTATGCGACTCGCGAAACACCGAACTACATG
>CALETF010000124.1 GCA_937920005.1 uncultured Candidatus Altimarinota bacterium | reverse complement strand
ATACAGAGAATAAGGAGAGTGAGTTTCGCCAGTTCTTCAAGAAATGCGAGGAAGAGAATAATAGCATTTTGTGTATATTGCTGAGGGAGATCAAGTGCTGTGAGATAGTTTTTGAAATCACTAATAAAGTTGTTTCCTTCCACATTGAGATCAAAAAAGAAGAGCGATATTTCTTTCCCACTTCCAGAGTTTTGTATAGACCAGTTAAATGGCAAAAAAATACAGGTAATGACGATAATACCGGTGAAAAACAAAGCGAGACTTTGCCAGAGTGAGACTTTGCCATACCACATAACAAAACTTCCGTAAAAGAGAGCTCCTATGCTGGTAATTGCTAATGGTATCCAGAAAGTAATAATAAAATCTGTGATAAGAGAAATATGCATAACTAGCGAACTATATAAGTAATAGAATCAGATTCTTCTATACCCGATGTGTACTGTACACGAACGTGAATAGTATAGGTTCCTGGTGTTGTAAACTCGTAGACAATACTTTTTCCTGTTTTCTGCCCTGAACCATCACCCATATCCCAGGTAATCGTATTATCTGTTCCTCGAACCGCTGCGTCAAATGTAATAGGGAGATTTGCTTCTGCCATGCCAGAGGCAATACTTGGTTCAATGTGTACTGTTTCTTGAGGCTTTTTGAGCACGAGGACATAACTCTTTGATGCGCGCTCGCCCTTGGTTGTGACGGCTGTGACTGTGATTTTGTATTCCCCAGGATTATTATATCGATAGGTGGTGACGACGCCTTCTCCTTCATAGGTTTTTCCATCACCAAAGTCGTAAATAAATTTTTTGATATCGCCTTTCTGAATTTTTGAACCAGAAGCATCAAAACGTACGTTGGCTGGTGCATAAGTATCGTCTGGTCTGATTTTGACACGAACATCGATAGCTTTCTGTATTCCCACGACTGCCACTCGATCAAGATGATAGATGGGGATGTTTTTACCATCGACAGAGAGATCAGTGAAGGTATATCGTGCACGTATGTCATACCGACCGGGTACCTGTATATCGCGATCAAGGGTGAATCATTCAGACTCATATTTTCCATCGTTGTCCTTGTCCCATTCTACTTTTTCCAGACGAAGACGTGCTGAGTTCGCTCGGATGCGAGTAGCATCAAGTGAGAGAATGCCTGGCACTGGAAAGTCTGGTAAGAGGTATGATTGAGTTGACTTGTCATAGGTTTCCTTGTCGAGATCATTTCCTTCTTCATCACTGATTTGGAGTGTATATCCGTCTTTGAGATCTACCATTTCTGCTGTGTAGATAGGATCAGGTGTTCCAATTCGAACTATATTTCCCAGAGTGTCTTCTATTTCGGCTTCTATTTTGTAGGTACCGGGTTTATGAAATTCATAGTCAAAAATTTTCTCAAAACCAGAATCAAATTTACCAACATAGAGATTGCCATCAATAAACCAACGAACAGCCTTGATATCACCTTGTGTTGTTGTTGGGTTGACAGAAAATTGATACTTCAGGGGATTAATTGGATCAAGCTTGATGGTTATGTCTGTATTTTGTATATTACTCTTTGTTGTTTCTTCGGTTACAAATTTCCAATCACAACTATTTGAAATAGGAGCCTTGCCACGGAAAATCTGGAGACAAATCATCGTTGGAGCTTCAAATATCTTATCAGGAGAGAATTGATATCCATCTTTTGTCACAGTAGTCTTATCCAAAATAGACCATCGAACTTGACCTAGATCTGAGAGGTCAGACGCATCGAATGTGTATTGAATACCACCATTTGCCAGATTTGTTCTTCCAATTTTTACTATTTTCTGGAGAGAGATTGTTGGGAGATCGAGCGTGAGTGTGATTGGTTTTCCTCCGACATCTATACCACGTATCGTTGCTTGAGGTTTATATTCTCCAGGTTTATCGTAGGCAAATTCTGGCGCAATAACAGGAGCATAATCGATATCACTAATAGGTCGATCAATATAGTTATTTTGTCCTGAACCACGATCAAAACGCTTATCTCCATCATAATCAATTTCAAAAGTATAGGGTTGTGTCAGGAGGAGACCCTCTATTCGTGCAACCTTTTTGATATAAGCACTGAGATCATATCGGACATTGATAGGACCCACTTTTGCATCGAGATCGATAATAGCACGTGACTGATCGTCACCTGGTTTGAGATATTTGAGAATTGTATTATCGTAGACGATGACACGTCCATCAAGGTTACCAAAATCAATCTTTCGGAACCAATCATAGGTCCACGCAAAGAGTGCTATATTTCCAAAAAACACGAGACAGAAAAATATTGTTAAGAGCCAGATATTTGTACGCTTTGCACGACTTTTTGTCCTAATAGAGAGTGCTCTGTATCCAAAGAAGAGAAAACCACTTCAGAGAATAATACCAAATATACTGTAAACGATATAAATTGTATATTCGAGGATTGTTTTAATTGTGAGGTACTGAACACCGAGGACGTTATTGAAGAACAGTGCGTATTGAGGATTGAGCAGTACAAATGCACACAACATGATATAAAATGTCACTACGATCGTCAGAGCTGCCTTGATACTCCCCCAGATGTTACGAGGTTTTTTCTTTTCTGGTGTTTTTGTGATTTTCAGAGGAGCAACGTAATCCTGATCGTTTGCGGTATAGTTTACGATTTTTGCTAAAAACCCGGACTTTGAAGTCTTTTTTATGGGTTCTGGCCCGGGATTTGTTGGTCTATTAAAGAGCATACATTATGATTGAGAAGTGGGATTTCCTGTACCGAGTAAATCATCCGCAGGTCCGAGTAGATGGTCGCCTTCTTCAAGCAGTTTTATTTCTGTTTTGCTCGACTGTTTTTTTACAGGCTTTGGCTTTTTCCAGCCTTTTTTTTCGGACCATTTGTGATCTTTAGTTTTTTTTTCCATAGAAGAAGGCGTTTCTGAAGAAACAGTAGAGGCAGGGGTAACAGTATTATCATCTTCGGTATCAGTATTTCAAACATTTGGTTCTGGTGTTTTTGGTTCTGATACTTCTGATTGAGTTTCTGCACCCTTGAGCCAATCAGGGAGATCTTCATGTGTTTCTAATGGAGCAGAAACTTCTTCAGATGCAATTGAGCTTTCCTGATTTTCTGTGGGAACTTCTTCTGTCGTAGTTGCAGCAATTTCTTCAGTAGCAGGAGTGTTATTTTCTTGTGGTTCTTCTGTTGTTTCTGCGCCTTTTAGCCAGTCTGGTATATCAGCATGAGACTCATCTTCTATTTTTTTTGCTGGTTCTGGTTCGACAACAGGAGCTGGTTCTGGTTTTTCTGCTGTTTCTTCTGTGAGCCAACTTGGGGTCGTATTTGAGACAGGGGTTTCATGTGTGTCCTTGAGCCAGTCTGGGACATCGTCGTGGTGTTCGGTAGGGGTTGTTGTTGCTGATTCAACTGCTTTTTCTTCGTGTTCATGCATCCATTCTGGAGTTGTCGTTGTAGACGCTGTTTGATTACTGACTTCTTTTGAGAGGACATCTTCTGATCCAAATGGTGATTCTGTTGGCTTGAGCCAATCTGGTGTGCCTTCATCATGAACAGGAGAAGATACTGTAGTACTTTGAGGAGCAGGTGTTGGAGTATTTGATGGTGGAGCAATATCATCATTTATATGACGAGAACCTGCTATTTTACTCCAGGCAAATATCATACCAAACAGACCGATGATGGCTACGACAATCCAGAGGACAATATTGCCTGTGACACCAAAAGCACTGAGTTTTTCTTTGATCATGGCTAGGTAGTCTGTACTTGGAGTTTCTTCTGTTACGGTTGGTTGTTCTGGAGTGGTTGGTTTCTCGACAGGAGGAGTTCCAGCGAGGAATATGAGTTTTTCCTGGATAATAGCTTTTGCATCATCTGAGAGTGTCGTATCAAATTTTACATATTCGTTGTAAATTTTCTCCACGAGTTTCTTGTTTTGCTCATAATATTCTGGACTATCTATGAGTTGTCCGAGTAATCCAGGATCCTCTGGTGTGCCATTGCCAAATATTTCTTTTTTATTTGGGCTCTTTGCGAGGAAGTCTGCGAGCATCGTTCGAGCGAGATCTTTTTCCTCAGCATCTTGCTGGCCCTGGGTATAGATGAGATTGATTTGTTCGAGAATACGTGTTTTGAGATCACTATTGATAACATCGCTATCATTGACTGCTCGTGAAAACTGAAGGAGTGTTTCAGCACGATCAGCACGATCATACCATATATCACCGAGTTGGTCGATATGACGAAGAAGTTCTTTTTTAACTGTTTCATCCGTGATATTTTTGACGAGCACAGTGAGTCTGTCGAGACGAGCCTTATCTTCTTTTGAGAGATTAAATGTTTGAGATGTCTTACTTGGTGTCACGCCTGTAATATTGCTTCCATCTGTTACTTGTGCCATAAATGATCGAGTGACACGTACTTGTCGAGAATCAAGTTCTTTCCCATCATTACTGAGGAGACGAAATTTCATAATCGTCACTCGCTTGGTACCAAGAGGAACGGAATATGGTCGACCGAGACGGTATGAAGCAGTTCCTTTGTTATCAGCATCGTCATTTTTTCCTCCAGAAAGGTCTGTGTCGACATCGACATCATTGTCTATGACATAGTATTGTATAGAACCTTCCGATTCACCGAGGTAGAAGAAGAGAGGCTTGAGAGGATCAGACCATGTTACGTCATCGCCGACAGGGACAACAGTATTATTTTCATTGGCGAGAACCACGAGAGGTCTGCCTGTTTTTCTCACGAGTACTTTATTCTGAGGATTGCGTTCCACTGGAATAGTGACTGATTGTTTATCTGATCCTTCTGATATTTCGAGACGGATATTTTTTGGGAATTTCCCATCCGTTGGGGTGAATACGAGGTATTCTTTGTTCTCTGACACTTTGACATCATCTGCGAACCAAGATACGCCCTGAATAATACCAGTAGATGTATTGTATGCGACTATCCTATCACCAATTACTTGTACTTGTGCCTGAGGAATAAGTCGATTCGTGACTGTGACTGTGAGGAATTTCGTGGTTGAAAGTCCACGGTGAGTCGCTTTTACTTTTGGATGGTATTCTCCAGGTACAGTATATTTGTAGCTGAGGACATTTTCTGTTGTTTTGATATCATAGAAGCCATCACCATCGACATCCCATCGATACTCTACTACCTTTGTGATATCTTGACCAAGAGCATTTTTAGCAGTAACAGTGAGCTCGACAGGATCGCCATATTTCGCATCTGTCGTACTGGCCTTGAATTCGATGATAGGTGTTGAGATATTTTGATTGACAAGAAGATCAGGTGTTGAGAATTTGTTTTCTGAAATATCTCGTGTGTCGACACGGAGACCATTAGCATCTTCGAGAACGACAGAGAAATAATATCGACCATTAATCTTTGGAAGCGTAAAGCTGGTTTCTGGTTTTGTGGTAATGCGAAAACCCTGAGGCTGTTCGTCGCTACTTGTATAGTAATACCAGGTATATGAACGTATGACTCCGTCAGGATCCTTTGCCCCTTCCATGCGCAGATTGATACGCATAGGATCTTGATCGACATTTTCGACTTTTACTTCTATATCAGAAAATCGAGGAGGAATATTGACGACTTTTACCCATTCTTTTGAGGTATGTGAAGCGCCAGTTTTTTTATCAGTCACAGTGAGAGATATTTCTTCACAACCGAGTTCATCAAAAGTATGACTAAAGTTTTTCTGTGTTGAGCTGGCATTGAGACCGACTTTCCAGAAATAGGTAAGATCTGTTGTTTTGCCCCCAACATTCACACTCTTATCTCCAACGAGAGAGACAGGCGTGACACGGTCGGCTATGAGTGCTTCTTGTCCGTTACATGCGTTTTGTTGTACTTCTGTAAAAAGACTCTTGGTTGATAATTGAGCGACCGCAAATGGTTTGTCACCATCGATAACATAGATTTTTCTTTGGATGCTATTGGTATTTTCATCACGATCAGTGACCTTGAGCGTGAGATTATAAGTACCAGCGACATCAAAACTACTCACGTAACGACCTGTTTCTGTTACTGCTGTATCTTTGGAGCCGAGACTCCATTCAAATATTTTTGCATTTGGCGCAGAGGCTGAGAAAATAACTTTTTCTCCTCGTTTGACGACCTGAGGACGTATATTGAGCTGGATGGAGAGGAGACTTTTTATCGTAATTGTCTTTTTAAATGAAGCTGTTTTTCCTTCATTATCTGTGACGAAAAGTTCTACTTGTTTTGAACCGATAGAGTCAAAGGTGAATTCACCACGACTATTGTTTGAGTTTGTATTGCTGAGTTGAACAGGTTTATCATTGACGAACCACTGATATTTGAGACTCTGATCGTCTGGATAATCTGGATCGTAGGTTGCTGTACCATCAAAGAGATAAATATTTGGAGTTTCTGGCCCGAGTTGATCAGCATTGAACCTCGCAACTGGTGGTCGAGATTCTATATTGATTTCTAGGGTTTCTTTGTCTCTGGTATCTGCTTTAGAAGATGTAAGACCAACACTATATCGTCCTACTTCTCGGAATGTGTACTCCATACGAGGACCAGTGGCAGTGAAGAGTGGTTGTTCTACTCCAAATTTACGAATTTCCCAAGAATAAGTGACTCCTTCTTGTGTTACCTTCTTTGCCTGGAAGATTACATTATCTCCTTTATTTGGAGCTTTGTTATTGACCGAGATAGATGCGATAGGATCACCCACTTTGAGGAGGATAGATCGTGTAAAGACTTCACCATCATTACGAGTGAGTGTGATTTTTACATTATAGTCTCCTTCTTTATAGTTCTGAGCTTCGACGATAGGAGCACTTTCTCGGATAATTGTTTTGCCATTTCCGAAATCCCATTCTGTCTTTGTAATAGTATAGCCTGAAGCAAACTTTGTCTGTGTTGCGTCGATAAGTACTTTTTGTACTGATTCTCGGGTTGGGATTTTGACACTATCGGTTGCGAGCTGGTCATTGAAATAGACAAGGAGTTTGAGCTTCGCTTGCCCTACTTCAACTGTTGCTTGATCTTCAAAACTCACAACATCGACAAAGCCACGACTATTTTTACTCGCAGAATTCACAGTGAGATAGACAGTGTAGGTACCTTCGTCTTGAAAGATATAATTGATAGTTTTTCCGCGTCCGAGTACCTGTGGTCCATTTGGAGTACGAAGCCACCAAGTAAAATTTGTTTCAGGGATAATAGTACCACTGCTATCGATGATATTTTTGCCTTCCAGCGTGACTGAGAGAGGCGCATCACCATCACGAGGAGTCGCAGAAATGGTTCCCTGGATAGCAAATACTTGAGCTTGTTCAAGAAATGCATCAATGGCGTTCTCGAGAATACCTCTATCGATTTCTTCTCTGTGGAGGTCATAGTCGGCAATCGCTTTCTTTACACGATCATAGAGTTGTTTATTGATGTATTTGTCAGCTCTGTCAGGGAGGTGATCAAATGCACCATCGACGAGTACATTGAGTTCAGAGGTGATTTCAGGACTGTATGATCCTGTGATACGCGTCTTGAGTGCACGAATTTTGTTACTATATGTGGTAAAATCGACGTTGCGTATTTGTGTTTCAGCAACGGCACGAGGAATCCATGTATCAGCGGTTACCTGTTTGTTGTTGAGGAGGTAGAAGAGTGTATTCACGATCCACCATGCAAACCAGATAATGGCTACACCAACAATCACAGAAACGATAATTTTCTTTGTTTTTTCACTTGATTCTTCACTTGATGGGAAGAGGAGCATCTGAGCACCAGCCCACATGATGTAGATAACGGCGAGGAGACTGAGAAATGTCAGGAAATAGATAACAATGTCCTGAATAGCCTCTGAGAGACTCTTGCTGGTGATAACGCCAGATGATTTTCCGATAGTGTTTCCAGCAGCATCGACTCCTGCTTTGAGACAGTTGCCACCTGTACAGCTAAATGACCAGCTCTGGGCTAGCGCATCGAAACACAAGAAGGTTCAGATGATAACGAGAATGAGGAGAAATGCCTTTTTCATGAGTTCTATTACAAGCATAGTACCAGACTTTTCCCAAGAATTCAAAGCTCAGCCACACTATTTATAAGGGGAAGAGTATTGACTTTTTCTCTTTCTATTTTACCAACGTCCACTCGCACCTCCTCAGCCAAATCCACCACCACCAAATCCACCCCATCCACCTCCTGAACTTCCACCACCAAATCCACCACCACCCCAACGTCCTCCATGAGGACGACTGTTGATGGCACGGAAAATGCCTTTTGAAAATATAAAATCCAGACCTCAGAGTATGATACTAGAGAGGATAACCCCAATAACCATCATGATAACGGTTCCAACGACGATCCACATCACGATGCCTCCTAAAAATGCTCCAATCACCATACCTGGCCACCATGCTTTTGATGGTTCAAAAATGGCAGAACCCAAAAATATGCCTCACCAAACAAGCCAAAAGAGTAGTGGTACGAGGACATCAAGTGGATTTATTGGTTTTTCTGGCAGTTCGACAACTTCTCCACGGAGAAGAGGAGACATGCGTTCTATTCCTTCTAGGAGACCTGCGCCATATTGTTCTTCTTTGAAATTGGGTGTGAAGTTTTCATCAATAATTCTTTTGGACATCAAATCTGTCATCACTCCTTCCAAACCGCGACCGACCTCGATTCGCATCTCTCGTTCTGTGGGTGCTACGAGAATAAGGAGTCCATTATCGAGTCATTTCTGACCAATTCACCATCAGCGAGCTAGAACGATTCAGACTTCTTCTATGGTTCTCCCCTCGAGACTTTTGATAATCGCTATTCCAATTTGATGGTTTGTTTCTTTTTCAAGAGAGAGAATCTTTCTTTCGAGAGTGGATTTTTCTTCTCATGAAAGGAGGCCTACTTCGTCGTAGATAGGTGTGGAGGGGAGAGGTGGTACTATGAATTGGGCAAAAACTTTTATTTGCAGGCAAAGTACAAAAGACAAAAGACAAAATAGTGGAATTTTTAAAATAGGGAACTTACAGAATAAAAAATCCTTTACTTTGTACATTGTACTTTGTCTTTTGTATTTAAATGTCGAATTCTACTTTTGGAGCATTTTCAGATCCTGTCTGTGCGTCAAAGAGTGCTGCTTTTTCGAATCCGAGGAGACGAGCAATGAAAATTGTTGGAACACGAGAAACAGTGACATTCCAGCTGTTCGCTACACCATTGTAGTCTCCACGAGCGACAGCAATACGATTTTCTGTTCCCTCGAGTTGTGACTGAAGGTCGCGGAATCCCTGAGTTGAGGTGAGTGTTGGGTAGGCTTCGACAGAAACGAGAAGGCGAGACAGTGTTCCACTCAGTTCTCCTTGAGCTGCTGTAAATGCTTTAAGACTCTCAGCGTTTGTTGGGTCTACTTGGACTGATGTTGCTTTTGCACGAGCTTCAGTGACATCAGTCAGTGTCTTTTTTTCAAAATTTGCTGCTCCTTCGACCGTTGCCACGAGTTGTGGAACGATATCAGATCTTCTCTGGTATTGAACTTCGACATTTGACCAAGCAGCATCGACACCGGCACGACCAGCGACAAGAGTATTATATTGACCTACACCCCAGAAACCTGCTATAACCAAGATGACAACTACGAGCAAGAGAAATTTTTTCATAGAGAAAAGTAAGGAAATAATTTTATTTATTCATCGATACGAGAATTTGTATCAACAGTATTTATATTATTCTTTTTTGCATTAATAAGATTCTGCAAATATAAATTTACCTCCCCAGACATAGTTGTTTTATATTCGAGAATATTTTTTGCGAATCCAAAGACTTCTGCTCGGGTAGCAACACGATTCGGATAGAAATAATATTCATTACTACCATTTGCAGGGCTATCTTCGTGAATTTCTTGAACAAATTTAATACCAGGAATTTCTATTTTATCAATAGAGGTTACTTTAAAAAATAATACTTGCTGCCAATAGGCTATGTCTTTATCTATGGCAACATTACCAACAGTCATTTTTTCTGGTATATCAAGAGTGTTACCACTGGCTTTATATATTATTGAGAATGCCTCTGCACGTGTAATCTTATCTCCTGGTCGAAACTTTGTATTTGTGCGAGATACAAAACCAGCATCTGCTGCGAGTTCAGCTGCTCGACATATCCAGTCGTTTCTAATAGTGTCTCAGAAGTATCTCTTACACGTATATCATTCTGGAAGTGTTGTTCCTCGGAGTTTGAGAGCTATGCCAGCTACTTCTGCACGAGTAATTGTGTCATCGAGACGATAGCCGGCAGTTGTTGATTGAGTTGTAATAATTCCTTTGTCCGCGAGGTAGGTCGCATTATCGACATCTGTTTGTGTGTAGGCAAAAACAGCAATGCTCGCTAGAGCGAAAGAAGAGAGGAGGAGTTTTTTCATAGTATGAGAATTATAAATATTATCTCTCCTATACAATATAGCTCTCCTTGTGTTTTTATGTATTAGGCTCCAATAGTTCTGAGAACGCTGAGATTAAATCCATAATCAGTTCTCTTTGATCCGAGGAGGCCCAGATGACAACGGTGTCCAGCGAGAGTGATATCTGCTACCATCAGAGCGCATGATTCGAGTTCAGGGAGGATGTTTTCTTCTCCGATGCAGACGGTTATCCGTCCTGGTTGTGCGAGATTACTCACAGTCCTGGTAAAGAGTGTGCGATTTTCGATGGTATCGAGGATGCCAAATACTTGTTCGCTGAGTGTTTCACTGTGTTTCTTGAGAAAATGTGAGAGACCAGCGACACAGTATATGCCTGCCTCTGGAGACGAACAGAATGCGAGATCATGTGTCGCATTCGCGAGATCAGAGACGAGATCGTAGAGTCTATCATCATGAAATTCGAGGGCACTTTCTTCTGAAATAAGCGGTGTGCCGAGGTATCTCTGAGGGGCTACTTCGATGAGATAATCGACATAGATCCTGATTCATCGTGTTGTTGGGAGACGCCCAGCAGAATTGTAGGGTTGATAGACGAGTCCCATTTCCTCGAGTTGTTTCATGTCATTTCTGATGGTTGCAGGGGAGATATCCATGCCTTCATCACGGACGAGAGACTTACTTCCCGTAGCATAGCCACTCTTTATATACTCTCGGACGATGAGTCAGAGAATCTGGATTTTTCGGGCATCGATGGAGGACTTTCTACTGTTCATTTTACGTATATCATAAGGACAAAATACAAAGGACAAAATACAAAATAGCGGATTTTTGGTTTCTCTTTCACAGCTGTTGAGCTTATGTAGCTCATTTATCTTTGTACTCTGTACTCTGTCTTTTGTACTTTAAATTATGTCTCCCCCCAGGGTTATCATGGAAATTTTCCAATGAGATCAAATGCATAAGAGGGAATGCCTCCTATGCTCGAAGTGCTGAGCCCTATACTGTAAAGCACCGAGCGGCTCCTCAAGAGAAAATAATTATAAGGAAAAAAAACCGATGAGATGCACCTCTGGGGAGGATGTCACTATTGTAATCTACAATCTACAATTATCAATCTACAATTACGTAATAGTCCTTGTATGTTTTATTTTTATTTCCTTGCAATCCTGATTTCTTTTGTATAATCCACTTACTTTCGTGAAAACGGAAGCATTTATTTTTTATTTTCATCATATTTTCGCATGAAGAAATACGAACTCATGATGATCATTGACCCGATGCTCGAGAAACAAGCCCTCGAGACGCTCGTGAGCGAAATTCGCACCGAGCTCGATGATCATGGACTCAGTATAGCGAATGAGACAGTGTGGGGAGTACGCGATATGGCGTACAAAATTAATGGCTCAAAACAGGGCTATTACCTCATCTACACGCTCAATCCAACTGCTAGTCTCGATATCCCTGGACTTAACAAAGTCTTTGGAATCAAAAAAGGCTTGTGGAGATATCTTTTGACTGTTATTCCTGCTTAATTGATTTTCACTATGAGAACTGTTAACAAAGTCATCCTCATTGGTAATGTCGCAAAAGACCCTCTCGTACGTACCACTACTGCTGGTGCCAAGAGTGCTCTCTTTGTTGTTGCTACCAATCGTGTCTACAAGGACAAATCTGGAGCTATTCAGAGTGAGGCAGAATTTAGTAACTGTATCGCGTGGGGCCCTCTTGCTGACCGATGTGATCAGTTCCTCCGAAAAGGAAAACTCGTCTACGTCGAAGGTCGACTCAAAACTCGCACCAAAGATCTCGAAGATGGTACACATCTCCATCGTACAGAAATCGTCGTTATGAATCTCATATTCCTCTCAAAGCGTGAAGACGCTCCAGGATACGAAGAAGGCTCACACGACGTGGCGGCTCCTGAACATGCTGACATCCTCGATGTCGACATGGATGAAGAAAACGTCTTTTAATTCTCGTAATATATTATGTCAAAGAAAAAACTCAAAACCGTCTGTCCGTTTCAAGCGGCAGGTGTCAAACACATCGATTATAAAGATGTGGACAC
>CALETF010000123.1 GCA_937920005.1 uncultured Candidatus Altimarinota bacterium | reverse complement strand
TGTTTTTTGAGTACTTCTTGCGCTTCTGTGAATTCTTCTTGAGCGAGCTTAAAGAATTTTTCTAGGTCTTTTTTCTTTGAGAGGATGAGTTTTTTATTTTCCGCTGTCCAGTATTCTTTCTTGAGTTCAGCAAAAGCTTTTTTATGACTTTCTATAAAATTCTTACCAGTCTCTATTGTTGTATCAGCCATTTTTTTGTTTGATTTTCCTCATTTCGTTTCTGGTTTTTTTGCGTATTTCGCGCCAACAACAAATCCAGCCAGGTATCCCATGAATATGAGCAATTTTTTCATAAAAAAGGTGAGTTAAAATAACTCACCTATTCTAGTCTATTTTTTATGGAATGCAATATTACTTCAGACGATTTTTTATCACTAAATAACGATACACGGCTTCAGCAATCTCACCTCGAGATATGGCTTGATTTGGTTTAAAGGTATCTCCACTGATTCCGTCTAAGAGATTATATTTGAGAGCGAATTGTGCGTACTTGTGTGACCAATGACTCCATGTGAGATCAGTCCATGACTTTGTGACTCATGGCGTGAGTGTCTCTCCTGAGGCAAGTGCTAATATAGCGAGGAATTCTACACGAGTTACAGCTCTATTGGGTTCAAATACTTCACGTTCTGTTGATACGATTTTTCGTTTTACTGCTTCTGAAATGAGAGGATTCACCCAGTGTTCTTTTGGTACGTCATGGAAAATACCAGTTACTATTTCTCCATGTGGAGCTATATCGAGAGCTTTTAGCACGATACCAAGAAGCTCTGATCTTGTGACGTTTCTGTCATCTTTAAATGTACCGTCTTCAAATCATTTAATTATTCCCTGGCGTGCGAAATAACTGATAGATGTATAATTTTTGTGGCTGTAGGGTATATCGCTAAATACTCCTGGCGTAACAGTTGGTTTTGTTGCAATTGGAGTTGGTGCCGGAGTTGGTACTGTGACAACTGGTGCCGTTGTATGTGTTTGAGATGATGTATTGCCTTCTACACCTGTGGCATTTTTGATAAAATCAATTGGATCGACGCTATACTTTTCAATCAAGTCTTGATTCAGCCCAGCATCTACGCCTTCAAAGAAAGAATACCCAGCTTCTGCTGCTTCTGTGAGAGTAAATGGCCAATATGGATAGAAAGGAGCTTCTTCGTTGTCTACTTGTATATGAAGGTGGGGTGTTGTAGTAAAACCAGTCAGACCAACACGGCCGATAAGTGTTCCTTTATCGACGACATCTCCTGGTTGTACGAGTACTTGAGAAAGATGGAGATAGCTCGAATAGTATTTTCCAACTTCACCACGATATTTCACATTTTTGTGCTCGATAGTGATGTATTTATTATTTGGATCGTCTTTTGTTCGTACGACTTTCCCATGACCAATCGCAAATACAGGTGTCCCAATCGGTGCACGGATATCGACTCCATCGTGTGAACCAGTATTTGGAGTCCTGTCTTCGTCCATGTATCTTCCTCGGAAGACGGTGAGATAAGTGAATATGCTATTAAAATCTGTTTTTAGATCATCTATTCTTGGTGTTGGTATGAGGTCGTATTGATTGACTGCTGAGTAATCAAGTGTAGCGCGCTGGTCAATATAATCTGCCTTCTTCCAATCTGGTACAAATGCTATCGGCATCATCGCTCCATTAAATGGTTTTGCACTGTTTCCTTGTGAGATTGCCATGAGCCATACATGACCAGGAGTCTGTATGAGGACATAAGTACAGAGCAAGAGAAGATTTGCTATCCAAATCTTCTTATTTTGTTTGCTAATGAGTGAGAAAAAAGACATATATATCGAATTACAGGTATACGTTAGCATATTTTTTCACACACTGCAAATAATTGACAATATATTTTTGTAGATAGTATTTTTGTATTCTTATGTCACAAACCTCTCATCATCTCAAGGCTTACATTGTATTTTTGATTGTGAGTATTTTTTTTGTTGGTATTTTGGCATACCTCTATACTCCATTTAATTTTGATACTTCCAAATATCTCGGTTCTCAAGCAATTGTTTCTGGAGAGGAACAAGTTAGTGCTGAAGTGTTGGTTACTGAAACCATTAATCCTGATACAAATACAGCCAAACGAATGCGCTATACGACTCTTCTTTTGCGCTATCAGAAAGAACTTTCAGAACTAGAATCACAAACGACTGTTTCTTCACAGGAAACAACAGAAAAAATCCAATTCCTCAAGAATAAAATAGAAAATATAGAAAAAATAATCAGCGAAATGGCTCAATAATTTTATCGTTTTGTTAGAGGGGCGATGCGGATATTGAGACTCTTTATTCCGCTAGAAAATGCGATTTGTGCTACATCACCTGTCAGAGATACTATCGTTCCAACCCCAAACTTTTTATGTTCGACTCGATCTCCGAGTGAGAAATCTTGTAGCTCTTTTTTGAGCTGAGCTCAGAGTCAGAGTGTTTTTTCTTTTGGTACATTTGACCAATCTCATTGCAATGTTGATTCGCCAGATGTGCCAAGAAAATCGGTCATAAAGAGTTTTCTTGGTTGATGGGTTTCTGTGTATTCTTTTGGTATTTCACTAATAAAACGACTTGCTATATTGCTTGAGTATGTCCCAAAACTGTATCGTTCATTGGCTCGTGTGACAATGAGTTTTTTCTTGGCTCTGGTCATCGCGACATACCAGAGACGACGTTCTTCTTCGAGTTGATCTGGCTCAAAAAGAGTACGAGAGTGAGGAAATATTCATTCTTCAGCACCCGCGATAATAACATTATTAAATTCGAGTCATTTGGCACTATGAGTGGTCATGAGCAGGACTTTTTCTGTTCTGTCGTCATTATTTTGTTCAGCGGTAATCAGTGCTATATCTTCGAGAAAATGCATGAGTGATTCTGCTGGCGCCAAATCATCATAGCGTGATGCGAGATTCTTGAGTTCGTTGATGGTATCTACTTTTGCTTCTACTTCTGGAGGTGAGAAATTTTCTTCGAGATATTCCTGATATTTAATAAGTTGGAGAACTTTATCAATCAAGAGTCTTGCTGGTAATTCTGCGGCAGCTTTTTGGATTTCTCTCATAATCTGAGTAAAACCTGTCATCGCTGTTTTTGCAGCATTTTTCATCTCAGGAATATGGTCTATATGAGTTGATCCTTCGAGAGTTTCTATGGTACTCTGATTTCACTTTGAGAGACCGAGATCGAGAGACATATAATCAATGCCGACAGTTTCTACATACTTCATGGTACGTTCGATTGTTGTTGGTCCTATTTTTCGAGGTGGTGTATTCACGATTCGTTTCCAGGCAATCCCATCTGTGGGAGTCATTATGACCTTGAGATAGGCGATAATATCCTTTATTTCTTTTCTGTCATAGAATTTGAGCCCGCCAATAATCTCATATGGGACACCTCGTCGAATAAGTGCTTCTTCTATAACACGTGATTGCCCATTAGTTCTATACAGTATGGCCCACGACGCAGGATTTTTTTCGACAAAATTTCCTATTTTATCTGCTTCTTCTCGTTCGCTCGAGCATTCGTGTATTTCGATTTTTTCACCTTCTTCTGCCTCGGTCCACATGCGTTTATCGAGAGCAGTTTTATTATTTTTTATGACGACATTTGCTGCATTTATGATATTACTTGTTGAGCGGTAATTCTGTTCGAGTTTTACGACTTCTGCTGATGGGAAGTCATGTTTGAAATTGAGAATATTCTGGATATTTGCACCTCGCCAAGAGTAAATCCCTTGCCAATCATCACCGACGACACACAGATTTCTTGATTTACTCGCGAGGAGTTGAATAATCTCGTACTGAATTGTGTTGGTATCTTGATATTCATCGACACAGAAATACTGAAATGTATCATGGAAATATTCGAGCACAGAGGGGAGGTGGAGTATATCTCTCGTTTTGAGGAGAATATCATCGAAATCGAGAGCATTATTAGCCTTCATTTTTTTCTGATAGTCTGGGTATATCTCTGCAACGAGTCATTGAAAATGGCTCTCTACATTTATCGCATATTGATCAGGTGAGAGTCCACTATTTTTTGCCAGAGATATCTCATACTGTACTTGTCGTGGAGGTGCTTCTTTGAGATCGATACGTTTTTCTTCGAGAATATCCTTTATGACTGAACGTACATCATCTTCGTCGTAGATAGAAAAATTTCTCGCATACCCGATTCTGTCTATAAATAATCTCAGAAACATCACGCCCATAGAGTGAAATGTAGAGACAAGAGGGAAGTCTCTCGGTATCCCAAAAGACATTGGCATATCTCGACCGAGTTTTTTTGCAATTCTCTCTCGCATTTCTCGTGCTGCCTTGTTGGTAAATGTCACACACAGAATCGAGGTAGGAGCTATACCTACTTCATGTATCATAGAATAGACCCTCTCGGTGAGGGTATGAGTCTTGCCTGATCCGGCTCCAGCAAGTATCAGGAGAGGTCCGTCTATAATAGAAACTGCGCGTCTTTGTTCAGCATTGAGCATGCGACGATTCTAGTTTAAAAATCTTAACTGCAAAAGTTTGTTTCTTGACTGTTTTTTTACACTAACCAGCCTTAAAACTTTTCATTGCTCTTCGTAAATCAATAAAACTCCGCAAGCCATTCACTATATCGTGTGAGTTGAGGAGTCATTTTTCGCTTTCAACTGTTATGACTTTTAATCCATTCTCCATCTTTTTTGTTACTATTATTGAATCATTTTTTTCTAGACAATCCATTTTGAACCTATTGCTACCGACTTCATCAAGGATACTGTCTCATAATTCCTGCATTAATCTCCCTAACTCTTCAGGAGCTAATTCTTTTGTTTCTAAAGCAGTTCGAGCTTTGTCCTTGCAGCTTGTCATCAAAGATAAAGATGCTAATAATGTTGTGGTTACTATTGTGGCTCAGAGAGTGTTCATTTTCATAATTTTTGAATTCTATATATAAAACGGTTATGTCAATTTTTCTTGTTCCTTGAGAAAAAAAGTTTTTATCTATACTAACTCATATTCTATAAAACTAATATTTTATGCTCTCTGATCTCCAACCTCAGCTCACCAAAGCGCTCGAACATCTCAAATCTGAATATAGCAAACTCCAGGCTGGGCGCGCTAAACCCGAACTCGTGGAGGACGTACTCGTGCCAGTCTATGGATCATCTATGCCAGTAAAAAATGTAGCAACTGTTTCTGTTATGGATCAGCGTACGCTCTCTATTATACCTTTTGATCGATCTACTGGTGCTGATATATGTCGTGGTATTGCTGGTGCAAATATAGGTCTCAACCCACAAGACAGAGGAGACAGTATCCTCATCAATATACCAATGATGACCGAAGAAAATCGACGTAATCTTCAGAAAATCGCTCGAGATATGGCTGAAGATACAAAGGTATCCGTTCGTAGTATCCGTGCTGAATTTCATAAAAATATCCAAAAAGCTAAAACAGACAAAACTGAATCTGAGGATGTCCTCAAATGATACGAAGAAGACCTTCAAAAGGCCATAGATGCTGCCAATAAACAAATTGATGAAGTAGCAAAAACAAAAGAAGAAGAAGTTATGAAGATATAAAATCTATGAATCCTGATCATCATTATTTTTCTCGCCTGCTTCGTAAAAATATTTGGATTTATTTCTTTTCTTTTTTGATTGCCCCAACAGGCTATATAGTCAAAATTGTTATCTCTAATTCAGTTTCTGTTGAAGAGCTCTGAACGCTTTATGCGGTGATGAGTTTCATGGTTATTTTGGGGGCTTATAATGATTTCGGAATGACAGAAAGTCTCAATTATTTTCTTCCTGCTCATATTCATGAAAAAGATAAGAAAAAAATCACCAGTACTTTTTCTATAGCATTTTGTACTCAGATGCTGACAAGTACTATTTTGGCAATACTTATATTTTTCTGATCACATTGGCTTGCTAGCTATTACTTTGATGCGCCTCAGGCTGCTGTCATATTAAACATACTTGTAATACAGTTTTTTTCTGAAAATATTTTTAGAACTGTGAATACCTTTTTTCAGGCTGTTCAGGATACTTTTTTGCAGAAATCGACTGATTTTCTCAGAATGTTTGTCTTGATGACCATGGTTTGTGGATTGTGGTATTTTGATATGCATACCATAGAACAGTATGCTTGGGCATGGTCTCTGTCTGTTGTTTTTTGAGTCATTTGTTCTGTTATCCTCCTTCTCTATAAATATAGAGGATATTTTACTCTCGATGGTTGGCGTTTCCATTTTTCTGAATATAAGACAGTTTTTAAATATGCTTTTTGGGTGATGCTTTCTGCGAACGTCGGTATGCTTCTTTCACAAATAGACATGCAGATGGTTGTCTATATGCTCGATACGAGAGCTGCTGGATACTACACTAATTACCTCTCACTTATACGTATTCCTTTTCTTTTCTTACTTCCTGGTGTGTATTTTTTGTTTCCTGTATTTTCTGATCTCATAAAAAAAGGGGAGGAGAGAAAAATTATTGCAATTCATGCTTTCTCTTATGAGCTCTTCTCCATAGTTGGACTCATGATGACGAGTTTTTTTATGCTTTTCTGAGATACGCTTACTACAACACTTTTTGGTCCAGATTATGAGATGTCAGGAAGAATACTTCTCTATTCTTCACCATTTTTGCTTTTTAATTTTCTTCTCCAAATTGATTTCCAGATTCTTTCTGCGAGTGGTCGACCTCGTACAAAGATGTTTATACTCCTTGCGGGAGTCGCTCTCAATCTTATTACAAATTATATTTTCTTACGTCTCTGGGGCGTTGTTGGTTCTGCTTTTGCTAGTGGTATTGGTTGGATATTTATCTGGATTCTCTCATTTCGGCAGACTCGTAAATTTGCTGCTAGCTTTCGTTGGCCAGTATTTTGGGAAAATGTTGTTGGAATAGGTCTTTTGAGTTGGGCACTTTCAACTGTTCATCTGGAATCTTATTTTGATGGTCGTTTGGCGCTCTTCGGAGGCATTATGGGTGTTATTGCTATCTATTCTCTTGTATTTTTGGCTCTTAACTGGTCTGAATTTCGTCGATTCCAGAGAATTTTCCGCTCTAAACATATCGTATGATAGGTATATTTGATTCAGGTTCTGGAGGATTGACCTTTCTCGCGGCTATGAGACGTAGATTTCCAGAGTGGTCCTACCTCTACTATGCAGATTACGAACATTGTCCTTTTGGTGAAAAAACTCCTGAACAGATACAATCTTTTACCATTGCAGGGGTTCAGAAACTCTTTAATGCCGGGGCTCAAATTGTTATACTTGCTTGTAATACTGCATCTGCTTGGACACTTCGTCGGATTCAGACCGAGATGTTTCCAGATAAAAAAGTACTCGGAGTGAGTATACCATGAGCAGAAAAAGTGGTTGAACTATGACTCAAGCATGTTATGGTTTTTGCGACAGAACAGACTGTTCGATCTCGTACCTATGCTGAACGTGTAAGAATTCTTGATCCAGATACTATTGTTGACGAGATTGCTTTGTCCGGTGATTTAGTTCGTTCAATTGAATCTCTTTTGCCTGTGAAGAGATGCCATACAGAAGCGGATTTTGAGCGTTTATTCGCTCTCTACCATGTCGATGGTTGGGATTGTGATACGTCTGAATGGAGAGAGCTCGTTGGTGCATATTTTGGATGTATTCGTGATTGCCAAAATAATCTCGCTTGTTCTTCTCTCTCGGATGCTTGTCTTTCGTCTTCTGCACCTATTTTTCTGTCTACGGATAACACCTTTGGAAAGCACAATCCTGCGGGCATTATTCTTGGCTGCACTCATTATTCGTATCTCCGAAAACCCCTTGAGAGACTCTTTCCGACATCAATCATTATTGATCCGTCTGAGGAGTCGGCACTTAAACTCGGTCATTATTTGGTGGAACATCCGATGCTTCTTGAAAAAATAGAGAAGACAGGAGCGATAAAATTCTTATAATACTTTTATTATGACTCATATTCTTATCTACGGCAAAGGACGAGTTGGCTTGTCACTTGCTCGATTCTGCCAGCATATTGAACAGCAATACACTATTTGTGATGAAAGTGATGCTCCTGCTTCTTTTGACGAGTTTTCTTCTATTATTCCATCTCCTGGAATACCATCATCACATCGTTTGTATCAGACTGACAAGGTAGTCTCTGAGCTCGACTTTCTCTCCCGTTTTGTCCCAAAATGATTTCAAATTCATGCGATTACTGGAACTGATGGAAAATCGACGACTTCTTCTGTTCTTTATCATTTTCTGCATGCTGGTTTCCCAGAAAAACCAGTATATCTTGGTGGTAATTTTGGAAATGCTTTCGCAGATATTCTCTTAGAAATACTCACAAAATGAGAAAAAGAAGGACATATTGTTTTGGAAGTATCCAGCTTTATGGCGTACCATATTCGTACGTTTTATGCTGATAATGCTATTCTCACTAATTTGCATCCAGACCATCTCGATTGGCATCATGACATGGCTGAGTACTATAATGCAAAACAGAACCTGCTCGCACATACAAAAAATATTATTCTCTATCCAGAATCAGTTGTTTGATTACTTCCGGAATTACCTCATTTTCCTATTGAGGCAATTGTGATGCCAGAGAATCTCACGATTGAGAATAATCTCCTTCCCATTACACCAGAGGCTTTTGTTGATTTGTCTGATAGACAGCTCTTTGGTGACCACAATGTTGCGAATATATTTTTTGCTGCATCACTCGCATTCCGTCTTGGTATACCTGTCAAAGTCCTCTCTGCTACCCTGCCTCTTATTCCAGCTCTTCCTCACCGCTTGCAGAGAATATCTATCAAGGATGGTAAAATATGGATTGATGACAGTAAATCGACGACAGCACAGTCCCTCTATGCTGCTCTACGCTCTTTTGCTCCACAAAAGGTGCATCTTATAGCTGGAGGTAAAGATAAAGGGGATCCATTTGATGGTCTCTGATTTGAACTCAAGAAATACTGTACTCAGTGTGTTTTTATCGGTGAAACAAAGCCTATTTTTCTTCAGGCAGCACATGATGCATTTGTGCCTGCAACATCTGTTGCTACGATGCAAGAAGCTGTTGATTTTATGTCTCAAAATACTCAAGAAGGTGATATCATCCTGCTTTCTCCTGGTTGTTCGAGTTTTGATATGTTCCATGATTATGAGGATCGCGCGAAACAGTTCGCTCTCGCAATACATGCGTCAGAATAAAAAACGCTCGATGCAAGACTAAAAAATTCGAAGTATAGCAGACTTTTGTATACTAGATTTTATATAATTATTTTTTGTATGGTTCCTTCTCCTCATCGCTCAGCCCCATCAGATGCACGCTATATTTTTATTCTTTTTGCACTGATTTTTGTTGTTTTATTTTTCGCGTTTTTGATTTATTTTGTCTACGGACAGAAGCAATTTGTTCGCACAAATACTCCAGCAGATAATACTCCTACATCATCTGAAACGATAGATACAGTGCGAACTGGTAAAGAAAATCTCGCTCCTGTAAATACGACTACACCAACTACATCAGTTCCAAATTCAGCCCCAACTACATTTGATCCAGCTCGATACAATCCTCGTACTAACGATACTCTCCAGCTCCGTGGTCGACAACTCCTCGATAAATATTTCTCATCGATTCAATCAGCTGATTATCAGACGGCATGTTCTCTTCTCTCAAACACCCTCTGTAACGCTCGTCGTGATATTTATTCTTTTTCTCAATTCCTCGGGAAAACAAATGGTGGTTATTCTGTCAAAAATATCTCTCTCGCTGCTGAACAAAAGCCAAGTGAGGCAATTTACTGTGTAGAATATACCTATACTCTCAAGGCTGATCTCAATCCACAACCTGTCACAGAATACTTCCAGTATCGTATCAAAACTCGTCCAGATGGTGCTGATGAAATATCAGCTCGTGTCTGTGAAAAAGTTATCAAAGATGGTCGTGAGAGACCTTGTCCTATTATTACACCAAAGAAATACTGCTTCTAGTATTTATGATTGTAAAATCATAAAACGATATATTACGTAGCTGAATATCAGAATTACGACACCTATGAGCGCATAACTGATCGTCTTTTTTGCCTTGTCATTTTTTTCTTCATCACCTGCTCCTGTCAGTATCAGGAACCCAGCGTAGATAATCATGATTACGACTACGAGAGCTATGAAGCCATTGAGGAAGACAATAATTTTTGCAATAGTGCCGAGTACTCCAGAAGCATCAAAAACACGATTCGTACAGTTTGTTGGTACACCGAAAATCGTGTTGCCTCCACATTTTCCTCCACCGTATGCTATTCGTACGAGCGGTTCAGCAATCATCATGATGACGAAACCTATAATTGAACCAATAAATATTTTTTTCCCAGCATCAAATCCTTCTTCATTTCCAGCAGATGTCACGATACGATAAAAGGCATAAATGGCTGTCAAAAAGAAACAAGTTGCTGCTATATATCTCAGGAAGTTGAGAATAGGGTAGATGATATTGATAACAGCATTGTAGACGGTTTGAGCATTTACAGTTTGTTCACTAAAGACACGGGTCTCAAATTGTCTGATGACTGTATAGGCTATGGATATCAAAAAAAGACCCGCTAAGCTCCAAACGAGTGTAGATCACCAAGTTGAAAAATCCTCTTCTCCATTACCAGAGGTGAGCAAACGAATGACTGAGATAAAAGCTATGATTACAGCAAGTATAAATACTGCAATTGCGAGACTTTTGAATATCTGAATGAGTACATTTCTAATGCCTGTACCATCTGTATTACCTCCACTATAGCTGTAGTATTTATCGCTTTCATAGATTTGTCTGAGACCTGGTAAATCTGCGCTTACCCAGAGGCACCCTGCTATGCCGAGAAAGAAAAGTAATGTTTTGAATGAGCGAGTGATGAGATCCATAGAGAAGAGGTTTTATTGTGGAGGTGTTTGAGCGTTCTGTTCTTCTGTTGGTGTAGATCCTTCTTCATCCTTATTGATACCGAGACGAGCTTCGATTTCCATATCGACGTATTGTTTTTTTCGAGCGTACATCTTACGAGAATATTCTTTGATGATTTTAGCAGCACGATCATTGCGGTAAAAATTGTCCCAGATAGTCTTGATATCAAATGGTCGTGTTGAAGCATTATCGATATTGAGTTTGCAATAGGTGGTGAAGTTTGCTATACCGATAATATCTTGTTGTGAGAGAGTAGGGGCGTATTCTTTTTCGAGATATTCTGCGTCTTCAGCACCAACCTTGAACGACATCATCGTACCGACGTTACCAAACACCGCATCTTTGATAGACGGTTTGTCTCATTTTGCTGACTTGTGTGCTCAGCCAATTTGTGCAATAAACTGGTGTGCCATGATAAGAGAAAGTCGGTATTTACGAGCTTCTGAGAGGATATCGCCAAATGTATCAGTCGCGAAATTCTGGAACTCATCGACGTAGAAATAGAAATCTTTACGATCCTTTTCTGGTATATCGGCACGACTCATCGCTGCCATATTTACTTTTGAAACAAAGATGAGACCGAGGAGCTGAGCATTGAGTTCACCGATTTTACCCTTTGAGAGATTGACAAGGAGACAACGACGGTTGTCCATGATTTCACGAATATTGAATGCAGATTTTGGTTGTCCGATAATATTACGAATAGTTGTATTGGTAATAAATGGTCCAAATTTTGCTGAGAAATATGGAATCATCTCTTGTTTTTCTCGGTCACCTGTTTGAGCATATTCATGTTCCCAGAAGGCTTTAACGACTGGATTTTTTACTTTACTGACTTTGTATTTCATGAAGGCTTCATCGACAAAGAGTCGTGGTACATCGATGAGCGTACCGCCATCTTCTTCATCATCCATGAGCGTGAGCGCTCCGTTTCGGAAGTAGTGCTGGATACGAGGGCCAAATATTTCTTCATCAAAGATTTTGATAAATATAGCCGTTGCATCGAGTGCTGCTCGGTCTTTTTCTATTGCTCGTAAATCAGGATCAGTTGAGATAACCTCGAGCATGTTCATGCCCATCGGACGTTCATAGTCTGCTGGATCAAAAATGACCATATCTTTTGCTCGATCTTTTGGCGTGAATGCGAGGATATCTTCTATGAGATCACCATGCGGGTCAATGACTCCGATACCTTCTCCTGCCCAGAGATCCTGACGTGCGAGATAACCGATAAGAACGGATTTACCTCCTCATGATTTACCGATGATATAGTGATGACGGCCTCGGTCTTTTTTGTCGAAATAGATGGGTTGTTTCTTGTTTCTGTATTCGTTCCATCCGAGGAGGACAGCATTTTTGTAAACAGG
>CALETF010000122.1 GCA_937920005.1 uncultured Candidatus Altimarinota bacterium | reverse complement strand
AGCCAGGAGCTCATAATAGTGTGAGCCGTATCGATTGTGATGCGCTCATCCTCGATAGTCAATCAAAAAATGATACTATTCCCGATATTCGCGTCCGCAATTCTTCTTCCCTTTGTGCCCATGAGGCGAGCGCTGGACGTATCAATGAAGAACAGATGCACTATCTTCGTTCCAGGTGAATCTCAGAAGATGCTGCGAAGACGATGATTATCAATGGTTTTATCTCTCCGATTGTGAAAGAACTCCCTCTCGAATACGCTGCCGAGCTTAATGCGCTGATAGCCCTCGAAATGGAGGGGAGTGTTGGTTAGGCTATTTTTCTTCTCAGGAGCCAATTTATTATTTTTGCTCCGCGTGATGTTTTTTGTGTTTCAATAGTTTCTGTTACTGGTATTTCTGGCTCTTTTTTCTTTTTTTCGGCTATAATTCTTTCTTTTATCGCAAAATAAGGATCCATTATATCTGGAGTCATATTAAACGCTCTTTCAGCTAAAATCATAAGTACGAGTTGTGCTGTCATCTGAATAAGTTCTTCCTCACTTTTATCTGCTATGAGTCATTTTTCAAATATCTCTGCCGTGAGTTCTTGGAATCTTTTTCCGATGTCATTTATGCCTGCGGTCGCATGTTCTACGATGGCTGGAGGTGCTTCTGGAAGTGGTTCTGTTGCTGTTGGTGGTTGAAAATCCATAAAAAGGATAACCGAGCCACTATAGACAAAATTTTTATAAATCAAGTAGACCGTATCTCTTTTCTTCATGGGAATAGAGGACGATTGGATTTTTTATTTTTTTCTGTATAATCCTCTTAGCTAACACTTTGATTGCTCGCTCATTTTGATACTACCCTCTGGGATTCTACATTACCGTCAGCTGAATATAGAGAAAAACTAAAAACCAAAACTATCCTGCTCATAAATACAGGACCAGCATTGAAATATCTCGTTATGAAACGACTCCGAGATATATGAATTGGTCGGATTGTGGTCCTCGATATCCATCGTGATTGGTGTCGGGAGTTTGTAGATGATACTATTTACTGTGAGGATTCATTTGCTCCTCTTTTAGACCCTGAAAATCCCGAATCTGATCCGCGTATTCAGTCTATTTTGGACTTCATGAAGCAAAAAAATATCACGTTCGATGGCGTATGGACATTCGCTGACAAAAGTGTGGTTTTGACCGCTCAAATCGCACAATTTTTGGGTACTCCATGAATCTGACCTGAGATACTTGCTCACCTCAAAAATAAACAAACACTCAGAGAGTGGCTCTATACCCACCGTGATGCACTTCAAGACGATTGCCCACATGTTATATCTCTTCCATGCGTCGACTATGCTCACGTCTCTCCTGACTCTTTTCCACTTATCCTCAAATGAGTCGAAAGCGTCGGTAAGTCACTTATCAGTGTCGTCGCGACACCTCATGAACTCGATGAAAAAGTCCAGAAACATGGACTCTCGTCTGTGGCATTGGAACCATATTTCGAATGAATCGATATCGATCTCAATCTCGTTGTATCTCAGGGGAAAATAGTGTGGTCAGGTTTTGTCGAAAATTTTATCCCACAACAACCATGATTTCTCGAAAATGGTTCTCAGACATGTCTCTGTATCAATGAAGAAGAACAAAAAGAAGTGGTTCGATATACCCAAAATATTCTCGATCTCGCTCAGGATATTCAGACAGCTTGTCTCCATGTCGAGTTCCGTGTGAGACATGATGAACGTGGTTTTTCATTTACCCTCATTGAGATAAATTTTCGTATGGGGGGAGGAGAAAACTTTGTCTTTCCGCTTGGGCAGGATAACTATGACCTTATCCTCGCGAATATGGAACTCGCTTTTGGTCTCCCGCTCTCTCAACAGCATATACTACCAAAATCTGGTCCGTATCCTTATATGAAAACGGCTGATCTTTTTACGACCAGAAAAGGTTTCTTAAAAAACCTACAGTGACCAAAAAATACCGATAATGTTCTCGAATATCTCTTCTTTGCAGAAGTAGGCATGGAGTGTGATTTCCCTCCGAGAGGATGTGTCCTTGATGAGATAGGCTGGATAGTAGTAGGAAGTCGAACGAGTCAAGACGAGGCCTCACTCATGCTCGAAAGAGCCCTCTCTGAAGTGGTTGTAGATATTCAATAACAAAAATGACCCGAGAGGGTCATTTTAATTTTAATTTGGTTGGGGAGGAGAAATGCGCAAATCGCATTTCGAGTAGGATTCGAAGAATCCCGAATATTTTAATTTGGTTGAGCAGTCGGGTCTGGATATAAATGGGACAAATGGGACACTATAAAAAAGACTACAAAAATTTCTTCCAAGAAAGGGCTAATCCCTTGCCAACTGCTGCAAATGGGTCTAAATTGACCAACTTATCTATTCATTCTACTTCTTGAGAAATTAATTGTCTTATGAGTGGTATTTGTCACGTTCCTCAGGTAATTAATACTTTTTGAACATCAGAAGCTTTTTTTCCTCCTAGTTTTGCTGTTGCTTGGAGTTTAGATTGAATAGCTGCTCCTAATTGGCGTACATTTTCTTCGAATAAGACTCGACCCACTCTATAAGAAAAGTTATCCCTTAAAAATGACGATTCTCCTGTAAACTCATCTGCAGACGATAATCAGATTTTTGTTCTTTCAATCATCTGGTGATAATCGAAACCTTTCCCGTCTTTCCTCACCTGAATAAGCCTTCAAAACCGAATCTTATCCTCTCATTCTAATCCATGCAAGATTTGATTAAAATGTTCTCTATCTCGAGCATCAGCAAGACTATGGATAGTATCCCATTCTCCTAATCTATGAAAATAATGAGCGGGAATATCAAATTCTCTAGTTCCAGCATCCTTATAGCGTAATCACTTACCAAAAAAATCAGCAAAAAAAGAGTTAGAAAGGCTAGTATCAAAATTATTTCCACCTATATAAACACCATCATTACCTAGGACTTCAAATTCACCATCTCACTTTTTTCTAAGCAATGAAAAATCTGACGTGCCTCCTCCTAAGTCGACAACCAAAACCAAGTCATCTTCTTTTAAGTCACTAGAGTCATAACTCATAGCTGCTGCAACTGGTTCAAATTCAAAATGTATAGCTGAAAATCATGCAATCTTAGCAGCTCTTTCTAATCTCTCCTGTGCCAATTTATCGAGCTTTTCATCGGTATCATGAAAATGTACTGGTCTCCCCAGAATAACAGTACTGACTTCTGCTCATGCTTCTCTATCCACAGCTTCTTTTACATACGCTAAAAACTGCCCTAAAATTTCCGACAGTTTTCTCCACTTTCCATCGAAACGAGTTTCCACTTCCTCTGGCGTGTTTAAGAATGATTTTGGGGACTCAAGCAATCTTCATGATTTCCTTCGAATATATTCTTGAAATCACTGATCTCAAAATAATACATTATCGTGCTCAAAAAGAACGGTGCGAGTTGGTATACGATCTTTACCTAGAGGAACTAGTTTAAAATTATCGTTATCTGTATTTGTAATTCCAGCAACACTATTTGTGGTTCAGAGATCTATTCCTGTAATCATCATGGCGTAAGGAGGTTAAATAGTAGTTAATCTTAAGGGGGCTCACCGACTCTTGTTTGCATAACCGCGAGAGATTCAATCTGATCAGTTCCAGCCTAATATACAATGCACGCTGAATTTATTGCCAATAATCTCATCTCAAGTCCAGTAAGCAAAGCAATCATTTAATCAGGCAAATGAGTTATTGCTTCAGCTCCTGTATCAAGTCATTTTTATATTCAATTTGTTAGCTTTGTCATTTACTCCACCGGGTAAACATTTAAACATTGTCATCCATTCTTTTAGGGTGGGTAATCTCATATTTCTCTTTTTTGCTTCCAAAATTGCTGCGGGGTAATTATAATACCAGAGTCTTTTGATAGTTCCCTCATAAGTTACATCCCTGAACCACGCTTGGGGCTCTTCTCTATTTGCTTCTGATAAACCTATATTTATTTCAGAGCAGATAGGATCTTGAATATCTTCTCACGTGATTCAAAAATCACCAACCTGAAATAAATTTCATTTTTTCCTTACTCACATAATTCTTGCAATTTTTTGTCTTAAGTATTCTCTTGCAGATACATTTTTAGATGTTTCTGCATCAATTAATTGGGGATATTCCATACTAAATAATGTTTGGGATTTTAGAGAGATAATCTTTGGACCAAGTAGCTATGCAGCCATAGTTAAACCTTAATACACCATTAACATATTCGAGTCGTTTCCCATTCAAATCACCAAAAAATCAACCTAATTCGTTTACCAAACAATCTATAGCACCGATTTCATAAATGTTTCAACCTCACAAAACCAAAACATCGTATTTTTGTTCCAATATTTCGGTACATACAAATCCAGTTGGTCTAAGCTCTTGCACGGATCAGAATGCTTCCATCTCTTTAATGAGTTTCATTGTACTTTCAAATCTAGTTACGCTAGGTTTATAAATAGTTTTAATATTATCTAAGTCTGCTTTTCAGGAGATATTAATTTTCTCATATTGGGAACATGTTCATGTATATGCTCCGAAACTCTTTTCAGCAATAAATATTTTTCAAGTTGCTGGATAGTATATAATGCCAAGAATTGGGACACCATGATCCACACAGGAAAGCATAATTGAGTATGTATCCTCTCACTTAATAAAATTTTTCGTGCCATCCAGAGGATCAATAAGCCAAATCCTTTGAGAAAAATCTATATCTGTTAAGTCCTCTTCAGAAAGTACCAAATCTTCAGGAAATAATTCATGAATACTTTTAACTAAATAGGCACTTGCTTGTATGTCTGCTTCTGTAACGGGGCTTTCATCTGCTTTGTTTGTTACAGAAAATGAACTTTTGAAGGATTCAATAATACTTCCTGCATGAGCAATGTGAGGTAATATTAGTGGGAAAATTGGTTTCATAATAGAGATTAAATAGTGGGAATTTTATCGAGAGGATTTTTTCAGAAAAATAATAACGTAAACGTTTGCGTTTTCGAAAGAAATTGTTATCTTTGCAAAGAATTCACTAATTTTGCAGTCGGAAAGGCAAAATATGCAGAATTTGTGGATACAAAAATGTATGTCTATAAAGCGTAAACTAACAAATGAAACAAC
>CALETF010000121.1 GCA_937920005.1 uncultured Candidatus Altimarinota bacterium | reverse complement strand
CAATTCATCAGCAACGTCACTGCCGATGATATGGTCGAGCGTCACGCAATAATGAGTTTCCAGCACGAATTTCTTTTTCAATTTTATCCAGAACTTTGGTATGTTCAAGGAGGTATTGCTTGACGTTATCACGTCCTTGACCAAGTTTCTCAGTTTCGTACGTATAAAAAGCACCCGATTTGCCAACCACGCCTTTTTCTACACCGAGATCGATGATTTCACCGACCTTTGAGATACCCTCATTGTACATGATCTCGATTTCAGCCTCACGGAAAGGAGGAGCGATTTTGTTTTTGACAACTTTCACACGAGTCACATTACCCATGATTTTTTTGTCATCACCAGTGCCTGATTCGATAGCCTCACGACGACGAATATCGATACGCTGAGAAGCGTAGAATTTGAGAGAATTACCACCTGTTGTAGTCTCAGGATTTCCAAACATGACACCGATTTTCATACGAAGTTGATTGAGAGCGATGAGGATACATCCTGATTTTGAGATAGCACCAGTCACCTTTCGGAGAGCTTGAGACATGAGACGAGCCTGGAGACCCATGTGTGAATCCCCCATAGCTCCTTCTAGTTCGGCTTTTGGAGTAAGCGCTGCAACTGAGTCGAGAACGATAATATCGACCGCACCTGAATGAACGAGAGCATCTATGATTTCGAGCGCTTGTTCACCATAGTCTGGCTGAGAGATGATGAGTTTTTTGATATCGACACCGAGTTTGGCAGCATACTGAGGATCAAGTGCGTGTTCTGCATCGATAAATGCTGCTGTGCCACCATTTCTCTGCACTTCTGCAATAGCATGAAGAGCGAGCGTTGTTTTACCAGACGATTCAGGACCAAAGATTTCAACGATACGACCTTTTGGATATCCACCACCGAGAGCTTCATCGAGCTTGAGCGAACCGCTCGAAACAGTCTCTACAGGCACATGAGCCTTATCGCCCATCACCATAACTGAACCTGCACCATATTGTTTTTCTATCATTTTGAGTGCGGCTTGGAGCGCTGCCTTCTTATTATCATCCATAAACTAAAAGTGAAAAAGTAAGTCTTACAAAAACATGTAAGTACTTCCGAGTATAGACGCCTATTTTCAAAAATCAAATAATTCCGTAAAATCTTGATAATGACTATTTATAAAGTTAATACATTATAATACTTTGCAAAAACAAGATAAGGGAAATGGATTTTTAAGGGACACACTGTCTGAGCGTCATGAAAAGAGATATGTTGAAAACAGGAAAGCGAGTTTGTGTCCCTTGAATGCTTTTGGGTACTTTTTGCAGAAAAAGTACCAGAGAAATGCCCGAAGGCATATCGAGTAAAGTAAAACATAGTGTGAATAAAATATCAGGCCTGGATTCCCGCTCCACTTTAAATTCAACCTTCATTACTCGGAGTGAATTTGTCACTCCTCCCCTACGCGGGAATGACGGAAACAAATACTATTTCACCAATACTCTCTTACACCTTTCCGTAAAGCTTTCGACAAAAAAATATACAAATATTTGACTCTATAAAAAAAAAGTGGCAAGATGTCTGTGTTCATCCTTTAATTTTTAATCTTGCGTATGCAAAATATATTGAACACAATAAAAGACCAGCGTCGTTTGGTCTTTGGAGCAGTTTTTTTACTGCTTATAGGGATAGTGGTAGGAACTTCTATCGGAGGAGGCTCAATCGGTGGCCTCAAGTCATCATACCTCTGAGATGATAGTGTCACATGTACACGTACATGTCCAGATGGAAGTACCATAGATGCAAATAGCTCATGTCCTGACAATCAGCAGTGTACCAATGGTGCATCGAACTATCCAGATTGTAACAATAATACTGGATACTGTGGGGATGGAACATGTAACAATGGAGAAGACCAGATGTCATGTTCATCTGATTGTGGTTCTAGCAATACATGTACCAATGGTGCCTCAGATTATCCAACATGTACACCTCCTAGCTGTACCAATGGTGCATCGAACTATCCAGATTGTAATTACTTTCCGGAATGTATGAATGGTGCATCGAACTATCCAGATTGTAACCAATTTCCTGGTTGTACTGACCCAAATGCAAAAAACTATGACCCAAATGCTGTAGGAGACGATGGTTCATGTACGTATGAGAACTGTGATGATGAACAAAAAGCACTTGATGATGCCATAAATGCAAGAATCGCTGCGAAAGCTGCCTATGAAGAAGCTGGACGAGCACTTTATGACTGTAGATACTCTATAAATCCAATCACAATATTAACAGGCTGTGATGAAGAACAGCAAAGAGCACAAGACGCAGGTCAGGCATACGATGATGCAATTGTTGCTGAAGATAACGCTAGACAGGCTCTTTTAAGTTGCGAGAACAGATAAAAATGTTAATAATTTATCAGAATTAGTTTTATCTCAACCATAGAGAAAAAATATCTGAAAGAATATATAAATAACAATTGATATTTTTCGACCCCCATTCAGTCTCTGCTGAATGGGGGTTAATTAAATAAATACATTTTACTTCACCAATACTCTCTTATAGTGTTCCTTGAGGCTTTCTTCTGTTCCGTAGGAAATCTTTTTCCCTTTACAGGTCTTACAGATAAATTTCATTTTCTTTACATCGGGACGATCGGTTTCGACAAATTTTTTGCAATCATGGCAGAAAAAGACGATACCGCCTCGATCAGGATTAAAGGTGATTTTTTCTTTTCCATAAGTAGAGACATTCACGAGGTCGCTCTTGATACCATAGAATCCAGTATATTTTCCTTCTGGAGCAGGTGCGGGTGTTGGAGTTGTGTCAGACATATGATGCAATTGTAAACAAGATTTCTGGAAGTAAAATAATTGTAAAGGAGTTTTACCTATAAAACCTTGCCAAAAAGGAGTTTTACCTATACTTTCTAGGCCTCTTCAAGAGGCGAATTGTCTTGTCTTAAAAAGCTCTAATTTATCAATACTATGTCAGATACGCCTGTTATGAATGATGTTCGTCGAAATATTTCGACAGAAATGGAGAATTGTTATCTCGATTATGCGATGTCAGTCATCGTCTCTCGTGCCCTTCCTGATATCCGTGATGGTCTCAAGCCAGTACACCGAAGAATCCTCTACGCGATGCACGACGAAGGTCTCCACCCAGGAAAGAAATATAGTAAATCTGCGTGAGTCGTCGGTGAAGTACTCAAAAAATACCACCCACACGGCGATATTTCTGTCTACGAAGCAATGGTTCGTCTCGCACAACCATGGTCTCTCCGCTACCCTCTCGTTGATGGACAGGGAAACTTCGGTTCTGTCGATGGCGATAGCGCTGCGGCATACCGATATACAGAAGCCAGGATGTCCAAAATCACAGCCGAAATGCTCGCTGATATCGACAAGGAAACAGTCGATTGGAGACCAAACTTTGACGCATCACATGCAGAACCAACCGTTCTCCCTGCTCGTGTCCCAAATCTCCTCCTCATGGGTTCAGTGGGTATCGCCGTCGGTATGGCGACCAATATCCCTCCTCACAATCTCCGTGAGGTCGTACAAGCACTCCAATTCGTCCTCGGACACAAAGAACGTGAAACAATCACAGTCGAGGATCTCATGGAATTTATCAAAGGACCAGATTTCCCAACAGGAGGTGTCGTATACAATCGTGCTGATATCCTCTCTGCCTACGCCACTGGTCGGGGGTCTGTCATCATGCGTGGAAAAGCCGTCATCGAAGAAACAGCGGCTGGTCGCCCCGTTATCATCATCAATGAACTTCCATACCAAACGACACCGTCGAGCATCGTCGAACAAGTCGCACACCTCATTACAGAGAAAATCGTAAATGGTATCGCAGAAGTCCGTGATGAATCAAACAAAGAAGGTATCCGAATCGTTATCGAGCTCAAACGCGACAGTTTCCCTCGTGAAGTCTTGAACCAACTCTTCAAGCTCACAGGACTCCAGTCATCGTTTGCCTACAACATGATTGCGCTCACGGATCGTGGTCTCCAACCAAAACTCTTCAACCTCAAGGAAATCCTCGAAGAATTCCTCGCACACCGTCAAGAAGTCATCAAGCGACGAACTGCCTACGAACTCCGTATCGCAGAAGAACGCGCACACATCTTGGAAGGCCTAAAAATCGCTCTCGATCATATCGATGAAGTGATTGAAACCATCAAAAAATCAAAAGATCGTCAGGATGCGAGCGATAAACTCCAGACAAAATTCAAACTCTCAGAGAAACAAGCCGTTGCCATCCTCGAAATGCAACTCCAGCGTCTCTCTGGTCTCGAACGCAAGAAAATCGAAGATGAACTCGCAGAAAAACTCCTCCTCATCGCAGATCTCAAGGATATTCTCGCAAAACCAGCTCGAGTCGATGCTATCGTGAGTGATGAGCTCCGTGAAATCGATGAAAAATACGGTGATGAACGAAAAACTCAGATTCACAATTCCCCTCTCGGACAATTCAGCGCAAAAGACACCATCCCAAATGAAGAAGTCATCATCACACTCTCAAAACAGGGCTACGTGAAGCGTATGAAAGCCGGCACCTACCGCACACAAAAACGCGGTGGTATGGGTGTCGCAACAGCGACAAAAGAAGAAGATGAGATCCAGATTCTTCTCTCATCAAACAATCACGATGATCTCTGGTTCTTTACTTCAACTGGTCGTGTCTTCCAGCTCCCAACCTACGAAATCCCAGAATTTTCTCGTACAGCAAAAGGATCTCCTATTGTGAACTTTATTAGTCTCCAACCAACAGAATCGATTTCGACGATTCTCAATGCTGAAGAAGCTAACAAACCATTCCTCTTCTTCGCAACGACAGATGGTACCGTCAAACGTCTCGAGAGAACTGAAATCACCAATATTCGTTCTTCTGGTCTCATCGTCATAAAAGTCGAAGAAGGTAATAGTCTCGGCTGGGTCTGCCCAACGAGTGGTTCTGATATGATGCTCCTCGTCTCAAACGAAGGTCAAGCCATCCAATTCCCAGAAACCGATGTTCGTGCCATGGGCCGCTCTGCTATGGGTGTTCGTGGTATCCGTCTCAAAGGCAAAGATACTCTCGTCACCGCTTCAGTGGTTTCAAAAGAGATGAAATACGTCTTCACAGCTTCGA
>CALETF010000120.1 GCA_937920005.1 uncultured Candidatus Altimarinota bacterium | reverse complement strand
AAAAAGAGTGACTACAAAAAGCTCTCAGTTCTCTCGAATTCCAACACGATAGTAATAATTTTTTACGGACAAATGACAATGTTTCAAAAATAGCTACTTACATCACAGCTGCAGCATATCACGGACAAAAACAGAAAAACATGATAAAGTACCGTGAAAGTCTAGAAAAAAAGATACAAAAAAACCCTAATGCAAAACTCTCAGTAGAAGAAATTACAAAATCTAACCTTTCACCAAATGAGAAAACTTTTCTACTGGCTTGGAGAGAAAGAAAAAATGATACAAACCTCATAAAGATACAAGAAAATCAACAAAAATATGTAGAGCAAGCACGGGAAAATTACAAGAAAAAAAGTCCAGAACAACATTTACAAGAATTATCTCAGAGACCAATAGGAAAATCTATAGAGTTATTTGGGGCAGGTATTATTGGTGTAGGCCTACTCGCTTTTGGTCTCAAACAAATGTTTGGTGAAAAAAGCGGTATCATTGGAAAGATTTTTGGCACTATCATGGCATTAGTATGAGGCGTTATAGCTCTCCCTATGGCAGACAAAGCATGGCAATCATTAGGTGGCCCAGAAATGATAAACGGACTCACCACGAAGCAACCAGTCGATCGAGAAAGAGCAAACGATCATCCTTTTAATAATCTCTGAGAAAACATAGAGGAACAATGGCTTGCACTCGAATGAAGAATTCAGAATCTTCGGTGACGCATGTCAGGGCCTGGAGAATGGGTCGAGATGGTAACGCGCCCAGAATTGACACCCGCAGTCAGAGACTATTCTGTTGGATCAATGCTCTATATTATGTACGAAGGAAGTCCTACAGAACAAAATAAGTACGAGAAATTCAAACCAGCAGATAATCAAGCAAAAAAAATTCGAGAAACTCTCTCAAAACTCAACAATCCAGAGCAAAAACAAACATTCCTCAAGCTTCTTGAAACTTCTTGGAAGAGATATGACGAGGTAAATCCAGGTGTTACCAGTGATATAAAAAAAGCAAAAGATCTCACGCTGCCAAATATAATTGATGCAATAGATATGGCAGACAGCTGGTTGAATTATATTCCTGGTTGGGCAGGAGGGACAGGGAAAAAAGCGGAAGTGCTCAAAATCATAGCACCAAAAGCAAAGGAATGGTGAGATATAAGCACAGAGAGACTAAAAAAATATTTTATAGAAGGACTCACCTGACCAGCAAATGATAAAGAAATATACGAGCTCCTCGCTAAATGAGATGCAAGTAAAAACTATGAAACAATGTCTGAATACATGAGAAATCTCCAAATAGAAAAGAAAAATCCGACACTCCCCTTTCGTTTTCTCCTGAATTCTGAAAAATAATGTTGACTTATAAATATAAATAGTTATATTATATACGTAATATAAAAATATTTTTATGTCTTCTCACACGCATCCAGAAAGTGACCATGCTCATCCAGAGCAAAGTAGTAGTTTTTTAACACCTCATGGAAAGAAAAAACTCAAAACATATGGAGGTCGAGCGGGATTAGTTGGTGCTGGTGTTTTGGCAGCCATTGCCGCTATATATGGCCCTTCTAGTTGCTCACCAAAGAACTATGATGCCATGAATCAGCAATGATTAAGCTCATATGACAATAACTCTGGCGAAATAACTATGACTCGACTATTTGCTGCAGCACATATGTTTGAAGCAAATAACACTCCTCTTGTTGATGATAGTTTTAACAATCTCTACCATCAAATTGATAGAACCCTCGATCAGAATGGTTGGGAATACGTACCATTTACGAGCAATGCTCAAAACTCTCATGGCACACCAGTAGCAAGCATGAATACAAGCCCAAAACCAGCTTTTGATAGCTATCATTGCTATATTGGTATCAATAAAAAATGAGATGAAAAACAGATTATTATTTCTTGGCACAACCCAGAACCAAGTAAACAAAAAAAGTCTCAGGATGTTGTCGGGACGCATAAGGTCGTATGGTCACACAGAAAATGACAAAAGGTGGTGCAGAGAACTGATTATTTTGCAGATGGACGTGTAGAAGGTCCTAAATCGAGAAACTTTGACCAATTTATCGCAGCTCTTCGCGACTTACAAGCACTCTACAAGTAAAAAACATAGGACATCCTCTCCCCCCCTGTACACGCAGGGGTATTTTTTGCAATTACAGAAAAAGTATAGTAACCTGATTATGTTATTAACCTTTTTCTTATGTCAGAAATCAGTCGTGAACATGAACACCTCGTTCAAGATACACTTGCAGATAAGATTCGTCGGGAAACAGATGCTGCAAAAATAGCCCTACTGAGAGAGTCACTCGTAGGCAAAGATGCAACAACTGTTTTACCTCCAAAATACAAGTGATGGAAGAGTGAATATCCAGTATATCTGCGAAAAGAAGCTGGTAGTACAGAGGATATCAATGGTATCAAACCTGATGCCCAATTAACAATTCTTGATGTAGCGAAAGAGACGTCTGACACAAAAAGAGGCAATGGAAAAAGTGAAAGCCATATTTGGTATAAGGTAGAAGTAACAAATCCAGATGATCTCAATACAAAAGCCTATGGTAATGATAATGTAGGTTGGGTTTCTGCAGAATTTCTCCATGCAGACACGAGTCATATCGATACAGCAAGTGAAGATCCGAAACCAGGAAACTGAGATCCGAAACCAGGAAACTGAGATCCGAAACCAGGAAACTGAGATCCGAAAGCAGGAAACTGAGATCCGAAACCAGGAAACTGAGATCCGAAACCAGGAAACTGAGA
>CALETF010000119.1 GCA_937920005.1 uncultured Candidatus Altimarinota bacterium | reverse complement strand
GCTTCACAGATGAAGATCAATGCGAGGTAGTATCCTCGATGGTAGGTGGTGAGTACAGGAAATACATTGGCTACCAAGAGACCAAATGATACAAGGGCTACTTTCATGATAGCTCGATCAAGTGTAGAGAATTTGTGAGCGACGTGTTGGGTGAAGCGAGTAAGTGAGAGCATAATTTTAGTGAGTGAAGAGTTAAAAGTTAAGAGTTTATATATACATATGCTATACTTTCATATATCAATTACAAGTTATTTAATGCTTCAAAAATCTTTACCATAGCGAGAGTATCTTGTCAGCAGTAGAGAAGAAGGTTGTGGATAACGGATTCTCTTTCTGATGCTGGGATGTCTCCTGTGATGAGATCGTGAAGTTTTTTCATGGCAATATCGCCTCTTCCGATTTCCATACCTTCATAGGTCATATCAGGGACAAGGACAGGCAGGACTTTCTTGATACTCGCACTTCCTTTGCACTCTGGATCGAAATAATATCCGTCAGATACGATTTTTTTCAAATCATAGGTGCGTTCATTGATGGCGAGGAAACTATCAGCAAGAGCTGGAAAGAGTTTCGCTACTTCTTTGTTTCTGCTGTTTTCAAATCATTCGTGCCAAACTATGAAGGTAGATTTTGTCAGATCATCTCCGATGTCAGCGATCATCTGCTTGAGGAGATCAGTATAGTGACCTATGATGACTCTCTCGTGTTCTTCGTCTACCATATTTGGATGAGATGGAAGTGTGATCTCTGTACAAGAAAAGTCTCCTTCTCCTACAAATACTCCTCCGTAGTGCTTCATCGTCCCGTTTTCATAATATTTATGCAATGAATATTGTACTATCGTCTGCATGTAGGGTCGTGTCTGATCCATGATAGGTACTGGGATACTGATCGTCTCATAATCATAAAAACAGATCGGATACGAGAATCCTCCGAAAATCTCTTGTATCTTCTGACGGTTTACGATGGGTGCATGAGTAGATTTGCAATGGAGATAATTCGTGATGAAATTCTGACCATTGGCATTAAATCATTCTATCTCCTCTGCTGTCAGATCGGCGATATTTGTCCTTCATTGATAAAAGAGATCTTGAACATAAGAAGCATTGCTATGATGGATACCCATCCCCATGACGGTACCAAAAGGTTTATCTTCTCAGAAATACTCCAAATATCTCGTCCCAGCTCGAAGAAACTGTCTGTTCGCTTCATCTTCGGTCAGAGTGATATAGTTTTTCATCTGATTGATCTTGAGTTCTAATTCTCCGTCTGAGAGGAGACTATCATTGATCTCGAGCGTGATCGGTTTGTTTCTCTGGATGACGTCGATGGCACTGATACGACTTGCTTGATCGGGTTTGATAAGAGCTGGGATATTGAGGTCTCCGTTTTTGATATACTCCTTATTCAGATACACAAAAAATACTGATCCGAGCTGACCGAGATCGTGAGCTGCGAGACTATGATTGATGACATAGGATTGGAACGATACATCATGGATAAACTTGGACTCTATCGATCCGAGTGGTTTCTTCTCTCCATCATCGGTGATGTCTTCGCGGATACCTGATTTGGCTTTCGCTTCATAGAGATCATAACTGGATCAGTTTCGTACCA
>CALETF010000118.1 GCA_937920005.1 uncultured Candidatus Altimarinota bacterium | reverse complement strand
CATTAAAAAATTTACTGAAGACTGGCATACGTCAGGCAAAAAAATCTAATAATATCAAAACATCAAATATAAGAGAATCATATGTCATATCAATATACTTATGTCATGAAGGCTTTGAGCAAGTCTATTAATGGCAAACAAATTCTCAAAGAAACTTTTCTATCATTTTTGCCTGGGGCAAAGATTGGGATGATAGGTCATAATGGAGCTGGTAAATCTACTATTTTCAAGATGATTACCGGAGAACTCAAGGTCAACGAATGACGTATTCTCGTCACCAATGGGAAGCATATTGCCATAGCAAAGCAAGTCATGTCTCATGATGATAAGATTCTCTCTGTGAGTGCCTACTTCCGCAAATATTCTCGGAGCGATGCGCACAATATCGATCGAGATATCAAGTGAGTGCTCGAGGCGGTAGATTTTATGCCTGGGGTTCCTCCTGGATCTGCTCTGACCAAGGAACAAGTCTTTGCGACATTTCTCGACCGAACGATTTCGAGCTTTTCTGGTGGACAACAAGCTCGCCTCCTCCTCGCAGGAGCACTCATCCAAGAGCCTGATATCCTCCTCCTCGATGAACCAACGAACAATCTCGATGCAGCAGGAATATGGAATATGACCGCTTTTCTCCAGAACTATGCTGGAACTGTACTCGTTATCTCACATGATGCCGAATTTCTCAACTCGTTTACTGATGGGATTCTCTATCTCGATGTCTTCACTCGCAAAGTAGAACAATTCGTCGGAAACTATCACGATGCCGTCGAGCAAGTCGAACGTAGTATCGAAGCTCAGAATCGTGAGAATAGTCGTCTCGAAAAGGAGATCCAAGCGAATAAAGATCAGGCCAATGTCTTTGCTCATAAGTGAGGTAAACTCCGTGCTGTTGCCAAGAAAATGGTCGAAAAAGCCGAGGAACTCGAAGCAAACAAAGGTGAAGTCAGACGTGAAGATAAGACTATTCGAGACTTTACTATCCCAAATCAAGAAGGAATCGGAGGAACGATCGTCGA
>CALETF010000117.1 GCA_937920005.1 uncultured Candidatus Altimarinota bacterium | reverse complement strand
GGCAGGAGCTCTAGCCAATTGAGCTACGTCCGCATAACAAAGTAGGGGCATTGTAGCGAGAGAGGGGATTGTGTCAAAATTTTTCTTATGAATCCCGGAGAAGTTTCCTAATCTTTAGGAGGCCACTGATGACCATCGTACTTTCCCCAGCGATAGCTCAGACGATAATGGCGAGTATTTTCCCCGAGGTGTTATCAATTGAGAGTGAAGCAATAAAAAATATGAGTGCAAGTGTCAGTGCGATGTATTCACGGGAGAGGAGCCATTTTGTTTTATCAAAAGCAAAGAGAGTAATCAGGATGAGGTCGTATCCATATGAAATTGCTGCGAGTAGGAGCATGAGCGGGAGGACAAACCAAAATTCGGGTAAAAAGTATTCTTTATGTGTTACCAGAGTGAGTATCGTCGGCCCAAGAAGAGAGCCTATGATAAAAACGATGATGCCAGCAGAGGTGAGGACGATGATGATTTTTGCGTAGAGGGCACGTACTTTTTGCCAATGCTTTTGGTCGATATATTCTCTGAGACCGGGGAGTGCTGAAAACATGAGAAATGTCGAGAGAAGGCTCACAATCTGTGCTATGCGAAATGAGATACTAAATGTCGCAAATTCACTACTCGTGAGTGCGAGATGGCTGAAATAGTCAGGGAGAAAGCGGAAATAGAGACTATTAATCACATTGATTATCCCAAAGGGGAGGCCAGCTCGAAACATGTTTCACATAAATTTCCAATTAACCCGCCAGTGAAGGTGAATCTTTTTTGCAACAAAGTAAAAACTCACCAGAAAAGTCAGCGCGCTTCCTATCACGAGCGAGATGAGCACGAGGATAATCCCATGAAAATTTTCTCCAAGTGTTGGTGAGTGCCCGACAAATTGAATTATTTCGTAAATCGATATGAGAGCGATGATCCGTCATAGAACGAGGGCAAAAGTGGCTCGCCCCATCATATAGTTTGCCTGGAGCATCCCATCACAGACTGACGTCATAAAGTCGAGGAGAAGTACACCAAAAAATATCGCTACACAAAGTGTGAAAAATAGATTGTTTCCGACGATG
>CALETF010000116.1 GCA_937920005.1 uncultured Candidatus Altimarinota bacterium | reverse complement strand
TTCAGCCTCTCCTTCTTGGATAGCCCATTGTGGCACATGCACGCCATTGTGATGTACGAGCTCACCAGTCGCAATTCGTGCTATCAATGCTTCGTGTGTTTGTTTCTGTGCTTCTATCTGTGACATGTCGGTCAATGGATAAAACACTGGATTTTGTTCAGCAACATGATCTCTGTACGCACGAGTCGGTCACAGAATATGTGGATTATATTCCTCTTGAGTAACAGGATTTCCTGTATGGACTTCCCAGAGTGGTCGGACAACAGGACGGAATCCTTCTCTAAATGAACCCTGCATATTGACAACATGTCCCCACGCGCCCTGTTCAATTACTTTTGCTACGGCTTCTCCAACTGTCTTGGCGAGCTGGATATCAGATTCCACAGGATCGCAACTTCGAGTAGCAATACCTGGCTCGAGAGTACGAATAGAAAATTTTCATTGCTCTTGAAGAACTGTATCTCTTGCGATGATTTCCTCGATTATCTCCACACAACCGAGCAGTTTTGGATTTCAGGCACCATCTCTTTTCTTTGTATCAATCCTTTGTTCTTCGTGTTCAAAAGCGAAACCTTCTGAAGCAACGATACAGACGTATCCGTATTTTTCTTTGATTTGTCGGACAATATCCAAAAAGTGTTCTCGAGAAATACGAAACTCTGGGACAAGCGTCACAACAGGACATATTTTTTCTGACTGAGCAGCGAGCGTGCTTGCATGCAGTGCGAGATGGCCATTATCACGACCATACACTCAGATAACTCCCACTCCTGACTCCCACTGAACTTCACGAATCGTTGCTTTGATAGCATGAGCATACGCATTGGCTGAGGTTTCAAATCCAATAGCGATACTTCCCTCTGCATCACCATCAATCGTCTTGATACATGCGACTGTATCAGCAACTGGTCTCATATCTTCTCCGAGAGAATACTGGAGAGCCTGCGATCCTGAGAGAGTACCATCTCATCCGACAACAGCAGTTCCGATAAATCCTATTTCGTGTTGCAATCTTCGCATGTTGATAAATTCGTCTCGTTTGAGCATGCCACGACCAGGACCGAGACACGTCCCTCCATGATGCATAATGGCATCTATGCTCTCTGGTGCGATTTTCTCGAAATCAATCACTCCCCATTTTTTTCATGCATTCTGGACTCATTCCCAACTTCCCACGAGACCAAGAGGCTGCATTCATCGTTCGAGAAGACCGCGGACAATACTCAAGGTCGCAGTGACCACTCCAGGAGCTATTCCACCGCCTCCCATCACGAGCACTCGTGGCTTGTCAGCAGTACCGAGCTGATCTATCTGGGTACGTGGGAGAGGTTCCTGAAGTGCTTCAACCATAATTTTATTTTTATGTAAGTATTAAATCTATTTTATGAGAAAGTCAAAATTTCTTGAATAAAAAATCACATATTTCTATACACTATCTCCTATGCGTCTCGGATACATCATCAAACTTATCATCCTCTTCTCACTGGCGGTTTTCGCCTATCAAAACCGTGATACGATATACAGAAATAGTAGAATCATTATTCACCAGCACTTCCCTTGTGCGATGCCTCTGACATATTCGCTTGGGACTTTTGATGCGCGTTTTGGACTCTCTCGAGAAGAATTCCTGGGACATATCACGGCTTCAGAAAAAGCCTGGGAAGATGCTGCCGGGAAAGAGCTCTTTCGGTATGTAGAAAATGATGGTGACGTCACCATCAATCTCATCTATGACGAACGGCAAAAAACAACTGATACACTCCAAACTATTGGTGGCGTTATCGATACAAAAAAAGATACCTACGAATCACTCAAGGCCCAGTATGATTCACTTTCTGCACAGTTACGCCAGCAAAGAGCGAATTACAATACCAAGCTCTGAGAATTTCAAGCGCTCCAAAGTGCCTACGAAAAAGAAGTGGCTCGGTGGAATAAACGTGGTGGGGCGCCAGAAGAAGACTACGCACGTCTCGAGAAGCAACGAGCCAATCTCAATACTCGTATCACTGCTATTAATACTACTCTTGCTCAGATCAATACTACCGTGAATGCCCTCAATGCGCTCGGTACAAAAATCAATGCCCTGATAGAAGAACTCAATCTCAATGTCGAGAAATACAATACAACGAGGAGTGCTCAGGGAGAAGAATTTAGCGAGGGCGAATATATCTTTGACCCTGCTGGGAAACGCATCAATATCTACGAATTTAGTAGCAAACTCCGACTCTCTCGTGTCCTCATCCATGAGCTCGGGCATGCTCTCCAGATGGATCACGTGGATGATACAGATGCTATCATGTACCGTCTCAATGCTGGCAAAAATGAGACACTCACAGAGGCTGACAAGAGAGAACTTATGCGTGTCTGTCAGATACAAAAGTAGACTTGCCCAATAAAAAATCTGGGTAATATAGGCAAATACGACTTATTTTCTAATGTTTCTATTATGTGACGTGGCCCAGTGATGGCAGGGAAAAAAGCAGCAAGTGCTCTCCAAAAAGGAAAAATCTACGGCATGCATTCAAAACTCATCTCGCTCGCAGCGCGCGGTGGAGCAAATCCTCTCGAAAACCCTACTCTCTACACAGCTATCGAAAAGGCAAAGAAGGATAGTGTTCCAAAGGATGTGATCGATAAGGCTATCCGTCGTGGAGCTGGTCTCGATAAAGATGCAGCAGCTATCGAAGATATCACCTACGAAGGCACTGGAGCTGGTGGCATCGCTATCATCGTCCGCGCTCTCACCGATAATCGTAACCGTACAGCGAGTAGTTTCCGATCGTATTTTAGCAAAAATGGTGGCGGTCTCGGCGAAACTGGTTCTCTTTCGAATCATATGTTCAAATACCGAGGAGTATTTGTGATACCTACGAGCAAAATTACTGAAGAACAAATCATCGAATCAGGTTGTGATGACTATGTGGTCGATGGCGATGAGACTCGACTTATCTGCATGCGTGAACAATTTTCTGGTGTGACAAATTTTCTCAAAAATGCGAATATCGAAGTGACTTCGAGCGGATTTGAATATCTCCCCAATATGGAAATAGAAGTGACAGATTTTGAACAAGGTGTCAAAGTGATGAAACTGCTCCAAGATTTAGACGAAGATGATGATGTAGAAAAAGTCTGGACAAATGGAGTATTCGATGATATACTGCGCGAGAAAATAGAATCATTTCTTGATTCAAACGGTTTTCGTTCTTAACAATTTCACACTATGGCAGAGGATACAACAGGCGCAGCACAGGGACAATCAGGAACAGGCGGACAGCCACTTCCAGGTTTTGATCCAGCTGCTGCTGAAGCGTTTTTCAAGGATCTCATCGGTCGCTACAACACGGATGATAATCAGATTATCATGGACCTCGTGTCGTTTCATCCACTGACACAGTTTGATGAAAAAGAATTTGTCGATCTCCTTGAACATTCTCTTTCTCTCTCTGTCGCAGAAAAGAAACGCGTGGTCGATGCTATCCCTACCCTCTCTCAGTATCAGATAGATGAACTCAAAAAAGTGTTCACAGAAGAACGTGATGAATTCCGAAAACTCATGCCAAAAGAAGGTGAAACAATCAAGAAGCTCGTGGTTGATAAAAAAGCTGAATGGAAACAACTCAAACAGCTCTATATCGATGAGCTCAAAAACCGTCAAAAGGCCAATGAAGATGCTGGGAAAATCGATGATCTCAAGAAATCTCTCGGTCTCGACGAAGACGAGGCAAAATAAAAGTAATACTTTTTTCTCAAAATGCTCCTCCCGAGGAGCATTTTTATTGTGAGTATCTTTCTTCCCTTGTCATGCTCGAGGTGCTTGCGAAGGGACAAAAAAAGCTATGCTATATCTTAGAAATAGTTCTTATCTTTTCCTATGCACCACTTCCTCTCTCGTTCTGTTCTCATCGTATCGGGCATGGTGTGTCTCTCTGCATTCGCTTATACAAGCGAAGATGTGGCTATCGCGAACAGTCTCGCTGATGCCAATATCATCGTCGATCAACGAACCAATCCTGCCTCATACCGTCTCGATGACACCATTACACGACAAGAAGTGATAGGTATGACACTCAAACTCAAGGGCATTGCTCTCCCAAACAATTACGCTTGTAAAGGATATTTTACTGATGCGATTTTTGGGAAATCTCACCCTGATGCATGGGTCTGCCGAGCTGTTGAGCTTGCTGCTGATCGTGGACTCATCACGCGCGATAGTGCCAAAACTCGTCCAAGTGACAAAATCACAAAAGCCGAAGCACTCGCACTCGCTTGGAAAGGCTCTGGTATGAGCATCGAAAATCACGATGATGAAGATGGCACGTTCTATGACAGTAACGATAAACCAGCAGAAAAATGGCAAGAAAATCTCCTCCAAACAGCACTCGAAAGCGGTGTCATCAGTGTCGAGCAGGATGCATCAACAGGAGTCCTCAAACTCCTCTGGAAACACAATGATATAGCGACACGTAAACAAGTTTTTGCTATCATAGCGACGCTTCAAACTATCAAAAAAGCGAGTGAACAAACCATGTATCTCAATTTCTCAGGCGAGGTTCAATACAAACCAAACAAAACTCAGATTATTAGCAGTGATGCCGAGCTCGTAAAAAATATTCAAGAAAAGAATTTCTCAGCTGTTGTTAGTGCACTCTCTCCAGCACCAACACAATACCGTACAGAATGAAATACCCTCTTTGTGATGCAGAGCTCTCCAGATCTCTGGGGCCATGTGACCTATTCGAGCATCACAACACTCTTTGGAAAAGTATTTCAGCAATATTCTTCTTACAATCCCTATGAGAAAGCAATGGCAGCCATGCTCAAACGTTTTAATCTCGCTTCTGAAGTAGAGTTTTACGCTCTCCCTTATGGTGATCTCTGGGAACGAACTCGTGACTATATCGAACAATACTATATAGATGAATTCATGAATGCTCCTATCGTCTACCCTTCTCCTGAACAACAATAACACATGCGTATAGCTCTCCTCACTGGCGGCATCTCTGCTGAACGTCCTATTAGTCTCCGAAGTAGCGAATGACTCAAGAGTTTTATCTCCGAAACATCTCATTCGTGTGACATTTTCGATATCCCCACACAGCTCGACGATTTTCTCTCACACTACAAAACGTACGATATCGTGTTCCCCTATATTCACGGTCGCTACGGAGAAGATGGGATTATTTCTGGCCTCTGTGAGACTCTCGGATTACGTTATATTGGCTCTCCAAGTACGACTCATGCTCTCTGTATCGATAAATTCCGAACCAACTGTGTCGTAGAAAAACTCTGAATCACCAAAGTTCCAAAATCATGGATTCCGGGGATGAATTCTCCAACACTTCTCTGACTCCCTGAAACCATCACAGAACATCCAAAAAAAGAAGCTGATACGCCTCCGCTTATTGTCAAACCAAACTGTGGAGGAAGTACTGTGGCGACAAATAAAGCAACGAATATCTCCGAACTTCTCTCGGCTATCGAAGAAGTCCATATCAATACTGGTGCTCTTGCTGCTGGGAATATCAAACTCCTCGGGCAATCCGAGACATTTGAGAGGCATTTCCCAGACTATGCCGATGCTCCTCTCGTTCAGGAATTCATCGATGGAGAAGAATATACGGTGGGTGTTGTCGGTCCGAATAATGCGCCTGAAATCCTCCCTATTATGCAGATAGTGAACCTCAAATCCGTCCTCTTTGATTGGAAAGAAAAATACGAATCAGATGGAAGTAATGAGGTTTTCCCACTTCATCTCGATAAAAATCTCGAACAAAGACTCGCGGAGGCATCACGAAAAATCTATACCCTTCTCGGATGTTCTGGTGTTGCTCGTATTGACTACCGTGTCCGTGGAGACGAGATATTTTTCCTCGAAGTAAACACTTTCCCAGGAGCTACTGGAGCATCATTTATTCCAAAAATGTGGAGAAAAAGTGGTCGTAGCATGGGTGATTTTATCACTATGCTCATCGAGACAGCACTCAAAAACTAGAGCGTCGTACCAAACACTGGATCGATACTACTCACGATAACCTGAGGGACTTCGAAGTAGGTCGAATGAAAGAAGAGTTGTAATTCTGGAGAAAAATACGGAAGTGCTGTATAAAAATCGTCTTCGTTCATAAGATTTATCATGCTGTATCCTGGCAGACGAACGAGCCACTCTGCATCCACATCATTTGCGAGGTATTCTGTGAAAAGTTGTGGTTCACGGGTTTTTTTACCATCAATCGGATCGAGTATATACCACTGCTCATCATCACCCAAGAAAACAGCGACACGATGCGCCTGGAGAGCATACGAACGCTTCGAAACAAATCGATACACATCAAATACTGTTTCAACATGCTGATCTCTTCTTTGATTGAGGGCTTCTATCAGGGCATTTTTATCAGTAAACGAGGTGAGCGTGCGATTAAAACGACCAAATCGTATCAGATCATGTGCATCGCCCTGAGGCATCCATGCAGGATTTGGGAGCCCCATAGCGCCTATCAGATTCAGGAGATTATGTCGTGCTGTAAATGAACATGGGCTCACACTCTTTGAGTTCACATCATATGACTCTACGGTAGAGACAACGATGCGACCATTTTCGAGGACAGTTGGTATCTTTGAGGGCTTTTGCACACGTAAATGCATGAGCCGAACTTCTGGACTCATGCCGCCAGAAGACTCAGTAGCAGTACCACTTTCTACTGGCACGAAGGAGGCATCAATTTCCGCAAAGGAAAGAGAGACATTGAATACAAATACTACTCACAGAATTGCCGACAAATTCAAAAGATGCATAGAAAAGACTGTGCAAATGGTAGTCCCCTCTGGTCCGAAGTCAAACAAACGCTATTTACAATAAAAACGATGTTGCGAAAAGAAGGGGCATTCTTATAATCGTTATAATGAAAAAAATCTCTCTTATTACCCTTTCTGTTTCACTTTTTCTCCTCATTGCGAGTGGTCTATTGATATGACTCGAATCACGTTATCCATTTCTTCATATTCCCCGCATGATTATCGGCTCTATCGTCGTCCTCGGACTTCCTGGGTATTGGATAACACGATGGACTTTCCCTCTTACAGAGAAAGAAAAAATACTCGATCCGATTGATACCAAAACATCTGGATCACTTGAAACTGAAAACATGCATACTATTGATGGTCTCGAGCGCTTTGTACTCTCTATTGCGCTCTCAATTTCAGCTGTTCCACTGATTTTATTTTATGTGAATTTTCTTGGTGTGCCGATTAGTATCTGGAGTGTGTATTGGACCATTGTCGGCGTCACGCTTGCCTCCATAATAGCAACTATCGTTATCGAACGCCGCCATGCTCACGCTCAATAACATACACTGGTATATCGTCTGGAGCATCATAGCACTCATCTTGGGGACACTCTCTCTTGGGTATGATTGGTATCCTCAATTTCCTTCTATGTGTTTGATTTTGGGTATTGTTTTGGCTATCCTGATTGACACACTTGAACCTATTCCGCCCATTCGACGACATAATTGGGACACTCTTTATGCAGATATAAAAGCAGGTAAGATTGATATTGGTCGAGGTTTTCTCCTCCTTCATTCCAAGGTTATTTTTCCCACTATTTTCACTATTTATCTCATCCTCCTCATCCTCCAAAAGATCAAAGTGGTACCCATAGAATGGCAATCGTATGCGACATCTGCCATTGATACACTCGAGCTTCTGTGGGTCACCCTGATAAGCGCTATCGTTGCCAATTTCACCGGCTTACCAGAAAATTCATACGAATCTGAGCTCCGGTCTCCTCTTATAAATACACTTACGATTATCCTCATTTGTCTCCTCTCTTATGGCGCTATGTGGGCTGTTTTTGTCGAGATAGCTGCCATTGGCCGAGTAGCTTATTTTGTTTCTCTCAGTGTTGGTGTATTGATAGCTATGGTGAGTTGTATGATACTGACAGAGCCAGATGAGGAAGTGGTCGAAAATTTAACTACAAAAACCTCATAATATGATAAAAGTTATTATCCAGATTCCCTGCAAAAATGAAGAAAAAACCCTTCCTGTCACTTTTCATGACCTCCCAAAACAAATTCCCGGAGTGGATATCCTCGAATATCTCATCATCAATGATGGAAGTACCGACAGAACCTCTGAGGTCGCACGCGAACTCGGCATACACCATATCATAGAATTCAAGGCCAATCGTGGTCTCGGGATCGCCTTTCATCATGGCGTTATGCACGGACTCATGCTCGGTGCTGATATTATCGTGAATACGGATGGAGATAATCAATATCCCGGCAATAGAATACCTGACCTCATCAAACCTATTTTAGAAGGACGTGCGGAAGTAGTAGTCGGCAATAGAAATCCGGGCTCAAATCCTCATTTTACCCCATTCAAGCGACTCCTTCAGAGAATTGGTAATCATGTGGTGAGCTTTGTCGCTGGAGAAAAACTCCCTGATTCGGTCAGTGGTTTTCGCGCGTATTCACGGGAAGCACTCTATGAAATCAATGTCACTTCTCGTTTTTCCTACGTTGTAGATACTCTCATCCAGGTCTATAAAAAGGGGCTCGCAATTGCCTGGGTTGATATCGATACCCATGCCCCGACACGTCCATCACGACTCTTTCGAAATATATGGGAGCATATTGGCAAAACAACAATGAACATAGGACGCGTCTACATGCTCTATGAGCCTCTCAAGATATTTTTTATTCTCAGCTTGCCTTCACTTATATTGGGGATAGTCGGTGTAATGCGGTTTATGCATGCGTATTTTTTCACCAATATTGGTCGCGAGATGATACAATCACTCTTTATCTCTGGCGTCTCTATTACCATCGGAATAACTCTCTTCTCACTTGGCATTATCGGTGATCTGATGTCCAAAAATCGTACTCTCTCCGAACAACAGCTCTCACTCCTGAAAAGACAGCGTTATCCACGTGACTAATTCTTGATTTTGCGAGAAACATAAGGTAGAGTATGTGGGTACTCTTATTTTTTGTTCTTCTTATGTCAAAACACCGCCACGTCGACCTCTCTGATTTTCGCGTTAAGCCAGGAGAAAATATTCACATGAAAAAGATAGATACAGATGCTACTTTTGGCTGGGATGAAGAATCTGCTATGAAGCGCCTCGAAAAAAATCGTAAAAAGATTATTGAACTCCAGGATACACTCTATGCTGAACACAAACAAACGCTCCTCGTTGTCCTCCAAGCGATGGATGCAGCCGGGAAAGATTCGACGATCAAAGCGGTCACACAAGGTATCAATCCTCAGGGATGTAGCGTTGTCTCATTTAAACAGCCAAGCTCGACCGAGCTCGCTCACGATTTCCTCTGGCGTATTCATCAGGCTGTTCCTGAAAAAGGAAAAATTGGTATTTTCAATCGTAGCCACTATGAGGACGTCATCATCACACGCGTGCATGATCTCGTCGACAAAGAACTTATCAAAAAACGCTACGACCATATCAACGATTTTGAACGCATGCTCACGGACCACAATGTAAAAATTGTGAAAATCATGCTCCATATCTCTTCTGATTATCAACTCAAACGTATCAAGCATCGTCTCGAGAAACCAGAAAAAGCATGGAAATTTCAGGCATCAGACCTCGCTGAACGTAAACACTGGGATGACTATATGGATGCTTTTGAGAAGGCTATTGAACACACATCAACCAGTGATTGTCCTTGGTTTATTGTTCCTGGTGAAAATAAATGGTTCCGTTATCTCGTGGTCAGTGAGATCATCCTCCAGGCTCTCGAAGATATGGCTCCAGAACTTCCAAAACCAAACTTTGATATCAAGATCGCGATGAATCCAGAATTTTTGAAATAATATATGATACGCAAAGCCCGGGAAGAGGACATAAAAGCGTGGAAAAAATCTCAAATTATCATAGAGCATGAACAAGATATACTTGTGGAACAATGGCTTCTAAAAAAAAGACACAAATTATCAAAAAAGCTTGAAACAATTTTTAGAGAAACTGTTTGATGAAATGAAGATGCTCAATATTCCCTCCTTCTTCCTACAGGCCTTCAGATAGATTCTGATATAGGTAAATTCCTCTTAGCATATTCACGAAAACATCCGAACTATTTTTCCGTGATAACAAAAAGTAGATTACAGGTATGGAATTTAGTAAAAAATGAAGAAGAAATTAGTTGTACAGTAATAACTAATAATGAAGATATCATAGACAAGGATGTAGGAGAAATATTTATACAACTGACAAAACAAAAATAAAAGATTAAATCAAGAGATTGATTCTCTTTCTCTCCTTCCTACAATGCACTCTATGGTGCATTTTTTATTTGCTCTGAGTTTCTTTTTCTTCTGATCATGTATTGGGAGTTTCTGCGGGGTTTTGATGGAAAAAAATATCAAACGCTCGTTTTGGACCGGACGAAGTCAGTGCCTCTCGTGTCATAAAACACTCCGCTGGTTTGAACTCATACCTGTTGTCTCTTATTTTCTACAACGCGGACGCTGCCGACGATGTGGGGAAAATATCCCTGCATGGGTGATCAGTATTGAGTGCCTCAATGGTCTCGCATGGATGGCATTTGGAACTCTCTTATTTATTCATGGATACTCTCCTCTGGAGATTTGAGTACATCTCATTGTCATCACTCTGTTTCTCATGCTCGCAGTCGAGGATATAAAAAGTTTTACTATTCCTGATAGACTCTCACTTCCTATGATAGGACTTATCACGGTCATCATCGCTTCTATCTCATACACATGAATGTCCGGTCTTTTTGTTTCTCTTCGAGAATCGCTCACGGGTGGTATTATTGGTATGCTCTTCTATATGATACAGATGATGATTCCTGCGCTCTTGTTTTTGCTCCGAAAGAAACAATTTACCGAGATGCTCGAGATATTCTTTCTCCCCCTTCTCCTCCCATTTTGGCTTGGCATAAAAGCACTGCTCGGAGAAAAAAAGGCTGACAAATGGATTCCAACTGTGGAACGCATGGATCATTTCCCAACCTGGGTTGGTGGAGGCGATGTACGCCTCGGTATCTTCGTAGGGCTCATCGTCGGTCCCATGTATTTCTGGTGGGTGATTGGTATTGGATATGTCTTGGGGACCATTTTTTGGGCGTTTTCAAAAGTCATCAAAAAACAAAATCTCGACATACTCCCCGTCGCACCACTGCTTTTTTTGGGGTTTTGTGTGACATGGCTGATACAGATTTTCTCATAAAATAGGCATTTTCTCTGGTAAAACTATATAAGAGAATAAGTGTCAAAACGTACAGCCTCAAACAGTTGAGAACGGAAAAAAAGAAGAGTAGGATGAGAGTAACCAATATTTTTGTATGGCAAAAGACTCTCATAAAAACGCTCAACAGCAGGCTAGCCTGCAAGCTCTCCAGGAACTCATCTCCACTGCAGAAC
>CALETF010000115.1 GCA_937920005.1 uncultured Candidatus Altimarinota bacterium | reverse complement strand
ACTCCAAAATTTCGTATGCGTCCTGGCTACTTCCCGTTTGTCGAACCAGGTATGGAAGTCGATCTCTGGTGGGAACGTGATGGGAAAGGTCGTTGGCTCGAATTTATGGGCTGCGGGCTCGTTCATCCAAATGTCCTAAGACAAGCAGATATCAATCCAGAAGAGTATTCAGGTTTTGCCTTTGGCTTTGGCCTCACTCGTCTCGCTATGATTCGCTACGGAATCAACGATATCCGCCTCTTCCACGAAAATAAAATCGAATTTCTCGAGCAGTTTACTGTTTAGTATCGAGCTCTTTTAATCTTTGCAAAATAGCACTGACAATATCCCGTGCATATATTGGTGTCTTTCATTGACAATAATGTCTTGGTGTTTTTTGTGACGGCATAAGAACATGAGCATTATCAAGAGAGTCGCCATATACACCAGCCTGAGTACGGGTTGATAAATAACCATCATGTGGATTCACAACAGCAATATGTTTTCGAAAAATTGGTTTCGGTTCTGCTTGCTCATCCACACCAAGCTGCATAAACTGAGTTTTGAGTATAAATTGATCAGGATCTTCTCATGAAAAAATATCCGCAGCATGTCTATAATAGAGAGAATGCGGAGCAAAAGCCATGAGACCAACTGGCTCCAATAAACCAGAAATGGTCACAGGAGCTATTCATGGTGTATCAAGAAGGTTTGCTGCATGAAGCGCTTGCGTACCTCAAAAACTATGTCCAACAAGGATAATTTCTGCTTGATACTGTTTTTGTATTTTTTGAATATAGTCGGCTATTTTTTCTACAAGAATTTGTGGATGATGACGGAATAAAACAGCATCAATCCCAAAAGGGAGTGAGTCAGGAAAAAGCGCAGGAATGCGTCTATCATTAAAAGATTTTTTCAAAGCCAAAAGTGAAGTCCCATCGAGCTGGAATCATGGAACAAGAATAGCAATTTTTTGAGGATTTCGACCGAGTAATTCCCTCTGATCAGCATTCATAGAACCGTGTGAAGTGGTTTGAAGAGCAGTTCGAGAAACTTCTGTAATAAGCGTTGGTAATGTAGAAGCTGCTCGGGCAGTAAAAATCACACTTCCAAGAGCAAGTTTTTTGAAAGATGGAACAGGAGGTTGTCAAAATGAGTTATTCATATTAAATATATTTTAATATATTATAATATTTGTCAAATATATACATTCACATATATACAATTTTGTCACCTCATGAGAAATAAGAAATAATTGAGAAATAAACAGAAAATGACTAGACTGAAGACATGTTCAAGAAACACAAATGTCCCTACTGTGGCAATAATCCTGTCCCCCACTATCTCAATTGGTATTTCGATAGTCTCAATATCCTTTTCGAAAAAATACAAATCGGTATACTCGCGAATCCTCTTTCTCGTTGGGCGCGACAATGGGAAGATGATGTATCACTCTTTCTCATAGGACTCGGGCGATTACTCGGTATGATTCATCTCGGAAAAAAACCTGGGAAAACGACACTTTCTCGTGCCAAAGTGCTCTGGGAAGAAGCCGAAAAACGCGGTCTCGAAATGCGAGAAGTCAGAGTCATTGATAGAGCAGTCGACACCTATATAGTTCGCAAACCTATTCCTGGTACTCGAAAAAAGAAAATCATTCTCTTCTCTGGCTTGCCTCGTCCAGAATCATCCAACAATGAAGCGGCTCTCGCAACGATGGATGACAAGGGCGTTTTTAAGAAAGTATGTAAGAAAAATGGTATTCCCGTTCCTGATGGAGGAGTTGCTCGAACTTTTGAAGAAGCAAAAGCAATTTTTGATCGAATACAGAAGCCGGTTATCGTCAAACCACGACTCGGAAGCCGCGGACGACATGTCGTCACCTATGTACGAAATTACGACGATCTACGACATGCATTCAAAATAGCACGACAGCTCTGTCTCTGGGTCATCGTCGAAGAACAAATCATCGGTCCTGTGTATCGTGGAACAGTCATCAACTATGAGATATCTGGTATTCTCTCAGGAACACAGCCGCAAGTGGTTGGAAATGGCATAGATACACTCTCTGAGCTGATTGAAAAAAAGAACAAAAACCGCATGGATGGTATTGCAGAATTCGTCCCAGATGAGAAGATGAATTGGTTTTTAAAGCGTCAACTCTCGTTTGATGGGCGCATACACATATCAGATACAGAACTCACAAAACCATGGAAACTGACCTACAAAAATGCTTGGGATAAAACACTCATCAATACGTATGTACCAAAAAAACATGAGGTTGTCTATCTCAGTGAAAAAATCGGTGTCAGTTATGGAGGAGCATCTGCAGAAGAGTTTGATATAGCCCATCCGGACAATAAAGCACTTTTTGAGAAAGCAGCAAAAGTCTTTGGTGATGTCATTATCGGTTTTGATTTTATGATTCCTGACATTACTCGCTCATGGAAAGAGCAGCGCTGTGGCTTTCTCGAAGCGAATAGTGTCCCTTTTATTAATCTCCATCACACACCTCTCGTTGGAAAACCAAGAAACATCGCTGCAAAGGTATGGGATATGATAGAATTTTAAAAAATCATAGGCGTAAAGAAATATATTGACTCTCTTGGTCTTTTTTCTATACTCACACTGATTTTTTGTACCTAACTTTTCCTATTTATGACAAATTTCATCAAAGAATCTCTTGCAGAACTCGAACACGTGGTATGGCCAACACATATCGAAACAAAGAAATTTTTTCAAGCTGTTATTGGAATCATGGCGGCCATGACTATATTTACCTACCTTTTGACACTCATATTCAGTAATGGTCTCTTCTCTCTCCGAGGATGGATCCACGCACCAAAAGCAGCAGACCTCTCTGGTTCTCCTGTTATCCAAGCTCAACCAATGGAGGTTACGACTGATTCAGGTCAAAAAATCCAAGTACAACCAGTAGAAGTCAAATAAGCTCTCATTTTTTAATTTTCTCCCATGTCAAAACTCTTCGCTCCAAAGCCAGAATGGTATGTCATCCGAGTTATCTCTGGTACAGAAGATAACGTACGTACATCACTGATGCAAAGACGCGAAATGTTTAACCTCGAGAAGTATATCCTCGATTGTTTCGTGCCTCTTCATGATGTCGTCACACTCAAAAAAGGTGGAGGATCAGTCAAAAATAAGAAAAATGTCTTCCCTGGGTATATCCTCGTCAAAATGATTGTCACCAACGAATCATGGTATGTCGTACGAAACACACCAAATGTAACGGGGTTCCTCGGTGCAGGTACAACTCCAGTTCCAGTCACAGAAGCTGAACTCGCACGAATACAGGGCATGGTGGATGAAAAAAACGCTGAATACAAGACTCCAGTTAAAATCGGTGACTATGCCACTATTCTCGCTGGTTCTTTCCAGGGAAGTGAAGGAAAAGTCATCGAACTCAATGAAAAGAAAGGAACGCTCAAACTCACTATCAATCTCCTCGGTCGTGATACACCAGTAGAGCTCGAATTTGCACAGATAAAGATCAAGCACTAATTTGTATTTGCAATTTTGCAAGTATCAATACAGTAGTGACCAGTTGCCGGGGTAGCTCAGTGGTAGAGCAGAGGCCTGAAAAGCCTTGTGTCGGTAGTTCGATTCTACTCCTCGGCACCAAACATATACAAAACCTCGAAAGAGGTTTTTATTTTATTGTTGAGCCCAAATGAACATTACAAAAAACCTTCCATTATCTGGAAGGTTTTTTTAACCACTAGAAGTTACAACTTCATCCCTCAAAATTCTTTGGCCGGACAAGCAATGCTGGCAAATTTGTCGCCGTAAACGCCTGGTAGTTCACGTGTGTAGTACACTGACTGTTTCAGTCTGAGAGCATGACACGGAGACGCTCGAGGTCGTAGGTAGCAGCCTGTGTTGGTGTGGCTGTAGTGACGAGAGGAGTGGTTGCTGAAGTAGTGTCGAAGTACTTACCAATGTTTCCTGTGATAGGATCAAAGTCTGTTCCTGGAGTTGCCTGAGGAGTGATTGATCCACCTCGTGTGTTGTATGAGTAGACTCGTCCATTGATGGTGAGACGGTTTGTGAGATCAGTCGCATTGGTGATCCAGTTCTTTGTGGTGGTTGTACCATTCGTAGTAGTACCATTCATGAGAGAACCTCCATCAGCGATGATGATGGTATCAACTCGTGTGACAGTAGGATTGATGTAGATGTTTCCTCCTTGTCCTGCACTGTTCTTTCGAGCAATGAGGAGAAGAGTCTTCCCTGTTCCTGTGTACTCTATGTTACTATTAATCTGGATGTTACCACCTTCAACGATGACACTCTTTGTTCCTGTTCCTGTTGGAGAAGTGATGGTGAGAGTATTGTTGGTGGTAGTTCCAAGATCATAGTAGTAGTATCCGTTAGAGTTTGGTGTTGTTGTGTTCTTGTTCGTTGAGAGTTTTGTTACCCAGTTATCAAGGGTAATCTCACCTGCTGATCGAGGATTGAGTTGGTTTGTGACCAGAGTCGTGATGTTCGTTGAGAGGATACCACGGAAACAACTCGCATTCGTAGGATTTTCTGAGAATGAGTAGCCATACTTCTCATTGTTTGAGAGTGTGGTTGAAGTGAGACGAGTTTTGAGGATTGGAGCGTAATGTGATGCAAGAGTTGATGGTGAGAGTGTTGGAATGGTAGGCATAGCACTACTTGAGAAACATCCTGTGAGGTTGTTTGGGTAGTAGCCACGATTGATGTTACCAGCATTGTCTTGGACACAGTAAGCAACGATGTTGTTGTTGACGTCGAAGGAGTTGAGTGTGAGGGTTTGGCTCGGTTGAGCAGAAGCGGTTTCGGAGTATTTGAAGTACACTGTTTGAACATCAGGCATTGGTGCACATTTCTCACCGAACTCGAGTGAAGCAAGTTGAGATTTTGGCCCAACACGGTAGAGAATCTGATTATGTTGTCCTCCTTTGAGAATACCAGTATTGACTGGTGTCGTATCATGAGACTTCCAGATTCCAGAATCCTCTGAACCGTTGTCGACGAAATTGAGTGTGACAGAATTCGCAGTCTTGGTCGCTGTGAGACGTGGAGGTGTCGAATCAATCCCAAAGTTCGCAGTGAGAGGAGCTGTACTCTTGTTGCCTGCAGTGTCTTTTACCTTGAGAGAGATGAGAGCACCCTTGTTGTTGTTGATGACACGAGAGTATGTCATGACGTCTGGTCAGATGTTGGTGTTGGTACTTGGGAGACCGAGAGACCATTGATCGATCTCTGCTTTTTCTGCTTCTGTTGGAGTGGTGTCTGTGAGATTGGTGAGTGTTGTCGCACAAGCACATCCAGGGCCATCTGTTTCACCATTCGTTGTTGGTTCACCAGTAGCACTTGTTGCTGCTTTGTCAGTACAAGTGATGACAGCAGTGATTGGTTGTTTCTGCCAGTAGTCATATTGATCCTGAGAGAGAGTGACACCATTCGAGTAGTTCGTGTAGTAGGCAATACTTCCGACTGGTTTGCCTGTATCTTTTTTGAGTGTGTAAGCTGTTGTCTGGAAACTATAGTTTGTCGTGTTGTTGGTTGTGCTTGCATCGCCAGCGAAGATGGTGACAGGAGTACCTCCAGAAGGGAGTTGCATGGTACATGTTTTGACTGGGCCGAGAGCACCATCTGGAGTGTCGATCTTACACTGGAAGTAGATGTCTTGTTCGACATTGTTGACCTTGATTTTTGCATTACGAGTGTAGGTGTTGCCACTGGTTGGTGTGCCAGCGTAGATCCATTGGAGACACTGAGTGTAGTCAGGACTTACTGGATTACATCCGACATCGTAGGTGATACTGTCTTGATTCGTACAAGTGATTTCTTCTGAAGGAACGACGATGAAGGTTTGAGGATTGGCACAAGAAGAACCAGTACAAGTACGGAGCTGACAACTTGGATTCGTAGAGTATCCATCTCCTACCTTAGCAGCACAAGAGACATCAGTGCCAGAAGTGAAGTTGTAGTTCTGTGTCTGTGTTGAGACAGGACCGATGGCGAGACCAGCGAAGAGATCAGTGATGGTACGATCGTAGGCAAGGAAGGCTGGGTCACCAGTACCGATTTGGAGACGGTAGGCTTTTGTGTCAGTGGTGCTTGAGACTGTTTGACGACTACCACAACGGAATGATGCATCAAAGGCAGAAGGAGATGACATCTCATCAGAGAGAGTAGAACCACGGTATGGGTAGATACGGCTACAACCATTCGCATCTGATTTGACGGTCATAGTTTTGTTACAGGTTGAGTCTGGTGTCATGCCGTAATCAGTGAGGGTACTGTTGGTGTTGGCTGCTGTACCGTAGAGACAAGTGACAGTGTAGGTGCCAGCGTAGAATGTTGTTGGATGTTTGACAGCAGTACCGACAGTGAAGAGGGGTGAGATGTAGGTGTCATTTGCTGTGCCGCCTGTTTTTGTAATTTTGTATCGGAAGTGTGTGCTCGTTGCATTGATGGCATCACACTGAATGAGAGGAAAGTCTGTTTCTGTTTTGAGTTCTGATGGAGCAGAAGTTTTACAGGTGTTTGTTTGTCCACATTCATTCTGTGAGGTGACACAAGTGTTTGCTGATTCACAGTAGAATGGAGTGGCTGCTGGGCAGTACCATTCACATTTGGCGTTACTTGTACACTGACTTGCGTCACTTCGGTGAACTTTTGGTTGGTCTTCATGACCACCAATTTTTTGATCATTTTCACAGTAGAGAGCATTTGATGGAGACGTACCGGTACAAACCAGAGGGATACATTTATCAACTGTTCCGCCAGTACAAGAAAATCCTGATGGACTCGCTATCGTAAGGACAGGAGCAACGGTACAACCGACAGCGCCTGTGAGAGTCACACCAGTGACAACGCCAGCAGCATTGATTGTTGCTGTCGCGAGAGGACGTGTCGTACATGTACCACCAGTAACAGAGACGAGAGGAGCAGCAGTATAACCAGAACCTCCACCATTTGTTGGTATAGCAGCGACTGTTCCTGTTGCATTAGAAATTGCATAAGCAGTAGTACCGGTAAAGCTAAATGTCACTGCTGTTACTTTTTTGGTTGCTGGATCAATAGTTGCTGTTGCGCTTGGCATCTTGGTACATGAACCTCCTGAAACAGTCACTGCTGGATTTGAATTGTATCCTGAACCGCCATCAGTCACAGTAGCAGTGAGTGTTGTACCATTGAGGGCAACAGTGGCTTTAGCTTCTGTACCAGTCACTGAACCAGTTGGCTCAGCAACAGTCAACGTTGTATTTGCTGGACAAGTAATATTGGTCACAAGAGTAGGAGGAGCGCTGATAGTCACAGTAGGATCTCCAGTACAACTCGCTGGGATTTCGAAACCTTCACGACCATTATCTGGTCAAATAGTAGAAAGAGCACCAGTATTGGTGAGCTTGACTATATCAGCTGTGACAGCTGGGATGGTACATCCCGTGAGCCCACCTACAGTCACTGTCGGAGCTGTTGTATACCCAGCACCACCATCGATAACAGCGAAATAGAGTTTATTTGGTTCGAGAGTTCATCGTGCCACCTCGACAGTTGGAGTGAGGACTTGGAGTGATGCACTCGTGACTTTACCACTTGTAAGTGTCGCTTTGACACTTGGTGTATATGGAGTACATGCACCATTGACGGTCACTTTTGGGACCGCACCATAACCAGAACCCTGTGTTGTCACAGTAACACCAGTGACGACATTGCTCGCATTTTTCGCAAGTTCGAGAACTGCAGTTGTCCCCGTAACAGTACCAGTTGGAGCAGCGATAGTCACAGTTGGAGCAGCAGTACAAGTTGGTGTCGTAGCAGTTGATGCTGGAGGAGCAGCGATAGTCACAGTTGGAGCAGCAGTACATGTTCCAGTACCTCCGAAAGTAATACCTGTTACAACTCCTGAAGCAACAGTGGCTGTTGCAGTAACAGTGTTTGGACAAGCAGAGTTCAGTGTGACCGTTGGAGCTGTGGTATATCCAGTACCTCCATTGGTAATAGTTGCTTTGAGGAGAGTCGTTGCAGGGATAGTAGTACCAGTCACAGTAGCTACAGCAGTATTACCAGTAGTACATGGACCAGTAGAGAGTTTATATCCATCGTTACAGGTGTATTGACAGAGGGATGGTGTATCTGCAACCGTGGTATTATCAGAGAAAACGATACCTTTGAGATAATCCTTATCAAGTGGAAAAATAGGAGGATTTACCTCTGGCGCATTTTGATATGGCTGTTCTTGAACAGAAATAAATGAAGCATTTGTGAGATCAGCAGCTGGATTTTCGAGACAGCTAAAAGACGGGGCACATGTTTTACTTTCCCATTCTGGATTTGCTTCTTTCCAATCTATATTTTTACATCATTGTGGGTAGCGGTGTTTGACCGTATCGCCATCTCAACGGAGAAGCACATCTTCAATACCGCGACCGATGATGATACCATAACACTTACCGTGGGTGACATCCTGTACGAAATGCTTTTTTTTGGTGCAGGCTTGCTGTTCATAACCCATGTCCACATTGGCAAAAGCACCAAAGTTATAGACGAGCGCCACAAGGATAACCAAAGTAGCAGAGAGATAAATACGAGGAGACATAGAAAAGAAATTAATATTTTTATCGACCACCAACAAGTACAGTATAAAATGGTGCTTCTATATTGTATGGAGACTCTGGATTGGTCGTAGCAAAACGCATACCGACATTATCCCAAAAACCTGTTGTTCTATCAAGAACCCACCATGGTGGAATAAGGCGGAGATTACCATGCTCAAAGAGCCATTTGCTATCGATAGGATATTTTGATGTATCCTTCTGAGACTCATCGTAAGCCATTTTGTAGAGGATATTAAATCGGCTTGTCTTCATAAAATCATCACGCTCACGAAGTGTCGTCGCGATATACATAGGATTCGTACTGAGCACATCGAGTCGAGTTCCATCTTCACCTATGAAAATAATATATGGCATGCCATAGGTAACAAAGAGTGAAGAAGCGAAGCCCTCAATCGAATCAAATGCATCAGCATCGAGAAGTGCAGCGCCAGAAGCACGGTTAAATTCAAATACCATAGCTTTGACCTTACCTTTGTAAGGAATATTACCATTCACGATAGATCCAAATGGGATGATATATTTCGTATATGGGGTCTTGATAGTAAAAGCTGTTGAGCTCGTCTGAGCATCCTTACCAGTAATAGTCTTCGCAACAGTATCTATCTCGTACGAAGAAAGCGGAGCAATAAGAGTGAAATTTCTTTCAAACTTTTGAACTGAAAAAGATTTTCGAATACTATCATCGATTTCAATTTTTTTGATATCAATCATGGTCGACTCCGTAGAAGCTCTGAGACGGAGAATGCTTGGAGACTGGGTCTGAAAATTGAGCGCGTATTTACCCTGATTATCTGTCGTTGTGAAATGTTTCGTACCAAGGACCTCAACGGTTACTCCAGAAAGTGGTTTACCCTTTGAATCTGCTACAACACCAGAAACAGAAGCCTCAACAACAGCAGCCGTACAAGTATCTGGATAGAGCTTGCAGAGTTCTCCTTCGAGTGTTGATTTCATAGAAAAATTCCCCTCTAAACCAGCAAGGTAGATATACGCACGAATCAAGTTGAGCGATCGATCACCACCATTGTATGCATCGATGAGCTTCTCTCGTTCAACGAGATACTTGGTCTCTTCCCCAGGATCCGTGAAGCCATCAAGGCGGAAATTGGAAATATAGTTGAGATCAAGCTGAAGAGATTGTTCAAACGATGACGTCTGAGAGAGCTCAGGATCAAGAGGAACAAACTCTGTTTTCTTTTCGCTAAAAAACTGACATGAAGAGAGCGCAAAAAGAAGTAAGACGCTCAAGAAAATTTTTCGATTCATACAATAAAAAGAATTAATATTGTAATTTTATGAAAAAAAACAGAAATTGACGCGGAAAAGTCAGGAAATATATTGACAAAAACCTATTACAAATCAAATAGTTTTTGTGAGAATATTTTTGAGACAAAGAAAAGAGAAGAAAAAATTCTACGAAGAAAAATGAGTCTTATAAAAATGCTCCTTTTTATGCGTATAGAGACTGTCTTGTCGAACGAGCTTGAGATATTCTTCCGGGAAAATAAAATATTTGAGAGCCTCTTCGAGATAAATGGTATTCTGACTTCCCTTCGCAAAAAGGAGATATTTATCAGCATCATTCATAATGAGGCTCTTGATATATTCACCCGCCACACGAGAATCCAGAGTAAAAAATGTACGCTCACGCCAATCATGATCAACAAGAGGCTGAATGATTTCCATACACACCGATCCCACAAAAATATAGTAATCCACTGGGAGTTTTTTGAGCGCGAACCAGAGCTCTTCGTGACGAAGTGTTTCAAGAGCGCCTAATTCTCGCATATCACCAATAAGGGCAATAGTTCTTCGTCCATCTTTTTGCGCGAGACGAACAAGCATCTCTACACCAGCGACGATAGGCTCAAATCATCCATTGTATGTTCCATCAATGACGAGACTCTCATTGAGACCACGCAGGACATTTCATCGCGCATGTGGGAGGTGAATATGACGAAGGTATGAAATAGCATCGAGTGGGAGTATTCATGCTTCACGAGCAACCAAAAAAGCACCAACCAAAATACCAGCATGATGTTCTCCAATAATAGGTGATACAAGATGATAATTCTGACCTTGAAAAACAAAATCAATCTCGAGACCATCTGGATGCTCTATGATATTTTCGATGACGAGGTCGCTCATGTCTTTATCTCTTCCGTACCAAGTCTGACACGAAAAATCAGATTGATGCGGATCATCAGCATTTCCTATAGCAAAAGTTTTTTTCTGTTTTCTTCGAAGGAGTTTTTGTTTCTCAGCATAATATAGTTCCACACTTCAGAATCATTCGATATGTGATGGTGAGAGCTTGGTGAAGAGAGCAATATCTGGCTCTACAACATCTATCTGTATATCCATCTCTCCCTTGTGATCAACACCATACTCAAGCACAAGTATCTGTGGATATCGTGGATTCAGAATAGTCCATATTGCTGAGAGAAACATGCGACACCACGCAACGAAATTTTTTCCTCCACTCCGAATCCGTAAAACTGCAAAAGGCAGTCCCCACTCCCCATTATAATTTCCTTCTGGCGTCCAGACGTCACGACCAGCACGATGGAGTATCTCAAAAATAACATGGCGTGCTGTCGTCTTACCAAATGAACCAGTAATACCGATCACCATTGGTTTATGGCGAAGAATACAGATTCGTGCAAGAAGGCAGAAGATTTTTTGAATGAATTTTTTCATGAAAAAATTATAGAGAATTCATGGAATTATCCAGTTCGTCATCGAAAATTGTAGATTGCAGATTAACTAAACCCCCCACTGACAGACAGGCCAATAGTGGTTATTATTTTGCTGTGTATCAGTACGACACTCACATGGAACGTCATAGGTATCCGGATCAGTGAGATGATTTATCTTACAACTGAGATAGGAGAGAACATTACTCGAAATAACACTCGCTGTCGCACCAGGTTCATCGAGAGCTTTTTCTACGATATAAGTAAATACGTGAGGGAGTCATTTATTATAGGTTACATATTTTTGTGTCGCAACATACCAATCCCCGACAGTCATTTCAAATTCACCTGTTTTACTATCAATCTGTGCTTTTGGTTCCTTCAAGAGTTCAAGCTGAGATGGAAGATAATATTCATAATTATCAAAGAAAGTCTTTTGTGCTTTTGTAGTCGAGAGATACTGCATGAACTTGATCACTGGATCATTTGATGGCTTTTCTTTGTTACGATTTTGACCGTATTTCGTCATAGCGAAATACATATAACGAGCCATGTTGATTTGCTTCTTTGCTTCTTCTTCTACCTGCGGAATAGTGGTCCAACGGATATTTTTTTCAAAGACATTTTCGTATGCCTTATCCTTTTTTGCACGTTTGATAGCGAGGAGGATATCACGTTCTGTTGACGGATAACCAACAAGTGTCGCTACTTTCCCACGGGCAAAGAGATCAGTATTGGTGAGTGTGGCTCGATATGCATCCTGAAATTGTGAAAGATTGTTTGGTTCGAGACGATACTCAAGGAGTGTTTCGAGAGTAGAACGAGATTCAACAGAATCAATCATATCATACGAATTAAACTGTTCTCCTTTGTATTGCATGGTCAAAAATGGCCACATATCAGCACTCACAGGTGTTGCACGACCATACCCAAGAGAGAGAGCAGGAACTTTGTTGGTCTTTGCATCATCAGAGAGTTGACCCATGATTTTATCCCAAAACTCTGGTGTCGTCGGGAGAAGTTCTCGGTTATAATACATACCGAGAGGCTCGAAACCAACTGGGACTCCTCGGAGACCACGAACAATTTGATTCGCTCAATCAACTTTTTGTTTTTCTTCAAAGACCAGCTCATCGACAAAAAGAGGATGAAATCGATTTTCGAAATCATCCAGTGGAATGATGTTTTCGCCAAGAGATACTATATAGGGATCGAGGTAGAGATGACCTCCATGATTTGGCACGAGAACAACATCAGGAGAAACGCCTGCCTGGACAGCTCGTGGGAAAATATCGAGAAAGTCTTCGTATGAAGCAAAATCACGAACTTTGAGCTTCATATCACTTCGATCAACATAATCATTGAATCCTTTATTCAGGGCTTCAAAAAGAGTTGCAGGCATGTTGACTGTCCAGATCACAACTTCTTTTGTTTCTGGCTTAAATCCTTTTCCTGTATCTTTTTTCCCAACACCAGAGAGCATCAGAACACCAATCAAGACAATCAAAAAACACAGGGCTATAATGGCCACAAAGACAAGTTTTCGTCTATTTGGTGTCGGAAGTGGAAGAGTATCAGCCATGAGAAAAAATTATTTGTGTGCAATTTTTGTGCCTTTTTGAGCGAGAACAAGACCAATATCAAAAACGTAGGTTCTTTTTCACGTGCTCACCTCTGCGCCCTCTGTTCGAGCCATAACATCCCACTTACCACCTGGAGTCTCGAGATCAAATTCTTCACCTTCAACTTTTACTGTGAGAGAGCCACCATTGAGCTCAACAGAACTCATTTTTGGATGCTTGAGGATCCTATTTGGACTCTGGTCATCTGTCCATATTTCCCATTCTCATTCACCAAATCTGATATCGTCTACAGGTCTACCAATAGTATGTGATACTTTGAGTTTCGTGTTCTCGTCAGTAATAATTGGTGTTTGAGACCCAATAATTTGCGTTACGAAATCTGCGAGAGAAATAGTACCACTTTTGAGTCCTTCTTCGAGACGGCGAAGTTTGGCCCGACCGAGAACTAAACTCTGTCGTTGCTCTGGAGTAATATTTTTTAAATCTTGACGAGCATCATAATATTCTCGAGCAGCCAGAATATTATCATCACCTGGCTGAACTGCTGTCATGAGATCCTGAACACGATCATGCGTGTGAGTAACAGTTGGTTTACATCCAGAAAGAGCCAACGATGCTGCTAAACCAGTACTGAGAATAGTTTTCATTTTCATAGAAAGAAAGGTTACAGGAATATAGTACCCTATTTAACCTGAAAAATCAAATCTAAATCACCTTTTTCCCAAGAAAAGGAACAAGCACTTCTGGAACCCTTACTGTACCATCTTCATTTTGATAATTTTCGAGAATAGCAATGAGCGCTCGTCCGCATGCAAATGCGGTTGCATCGTTGGTATGAATGAGCTCAAGCTCACCATTTTCACGGCGGACACGAGTCTGAAGACGACGTGCCTGATAGTCGGTCATATAGTCTGCTGTATGTGTTTCACGGTATTTGCCTTGTCCTGGAAGCC
>CALETF010000114.1 GCA_937920005.1 uncultured Candidatus Altimarinota bacterium | reverse complement strand
ATGCCTACGAAGAAGAAAAAAGAAACAAAGAACTCTGAGCTGCTCGTCTCGCACAAGTTGGTACTGGTGACAGAAGCGAAAAAATCCGCACCTACAATTTCCCTCAAGACCGTGTTACGGATCACCGTATAGGTGAGAATTATTCTAATCTCCCTTCTATTATGATGGGAAATATTGATGACATCGTCACAAGTCTCTGAGCTCATGAGCAAACAGAAAAACTCCAGCAAGTCTCTGCAGGTAATGTTGCATAGGAACTAAAAAAATTATAATCTTACTATGTTTGAATTTCTCAAAAAACCAAATCATCACACTGCTCATCACTCAACTGATAGAGAAATACCGATAGAATCAAGTGATGAACCTCATGGAGAAGACATAGGTCAGATAGCTGTCGATGTGCTCGAAACACATGAATGATATCTCGTGATAGCTCCTCTTGCTGGTGTACCGAGAAGTGATGTCGATGTCACTATCTCTCGTAATGTTCTCACGATTTCTGGTAATCGTCCAGAACCAGAAATATATAGAGAAGCCTATAAAGTGCCTGTGAAAGAATGTTTTTACGGCGCGTTTTCTCGCTCCATTATTCTCCCAGAAAATCTCGCCCTTGATACCATCAGAGCAACAATAGAACGTGGTATGCTCATAATCACAATCCCCTATCTCATCATGGATGCTCGAAGCGTAAAGGTAGAGCATATCGAAGATATCGAAGAATAATTCACCTATGTTTCACAAAAAATCAAAAGAAAAAATAAAAAAAATGGATGTTCTTATCACGAGTGTCGTCTTGTGAACTATTATAGCTTGAGCTTTTGGTCTTAAGAAAAGACGAGAACAACAAGAAATAACAACTCCTAAAAAAACCTCACTCCTCAGAAAAATATTTGATATTCTCCTATGAAAATAAAGTATTTACTCTTCTGTGTTTTGGCTTTTATTCTTTTTCCATCTTTTGCAGAAGACTGCAATTATCTCAAAGACACATCCCAAAGTCTCGTAGCATCTGATTATGAATGAAGTTTTAATAACACATTTCCTTACGAGTTATGCGAACTCAATAACCCAATACATAAAGAAGCTGTTGAATATATACAAGGTATACGAAATATAACATGAAAAAGTGTCCGCGAAGTAGTCACAGATGTTGGCAACACTTTTTGTCGTGGCTACTTCTGACTGGGATGTGGCACTACCACTGAAAAAAGTTTCTATTGGAGATTCATGACTTCTTGTGAAGAAGCTCGAGTAAAAACGGGAGAAAAGCTAAAAGAAAAAAAAATGACAACGACTATTAGTGATAAATTTGTAGGTTACAGCTACACAGGCTGTCCTCAGCTTGCTGAAAATTATATTATAGCTTATAAAGAAACAGCCATGGAAGAAGTAGCTCGTTACCATGGAAAAATAATCGAAGAGTCAAGTGAAGCCTATCTTAAGCCATCACACGAAAAAATGCAGACCCTTTCCACGGTATGGGATAGTTTTGTGAAGATATTTGGGAATATCGCACGTTCTGTTGAATGATGGACAAAAACAGTCTATGCATAGCGATGATACCTAAGGCCAAAAAACATCTCTGACAAAATTTTCTCAGAAATCCAAAAATATTACAAAAAATAGTTGGGGATGATTCTCTGGAATCTATAAATATCGTAGAAGTCGGACCAGGACCTGGTGATCTCACAAATGCTATCTTGCACCAAAAACCAAAATCTCTCTCTCTGATAGAAATTGATGGAGACATGATACCACTTTTAAAAGAACGCTTCCGAGATACAGATATCATTCTCTATCACAATGATGTCTTGAATATGGATATTAGCTCTGGCACTTCCCAGAAGAGAATTCAATGATTCCACGTTAGCAAAGATACGACGATACACCTGTGAGATTATAGAGTTTATGGTAATATCCCCTACTACATCACTTCTCCAATACTTCATCATTTTTTATATGATGTGAATAGTGCACCTGAGTCTCTCGTATTTACTATGCAAAAAGAGGTTGCTGACCGCATACTTGCTCGTGATGGTGTTCACTCTGTTTTATCTCTTTCCTGTCATCTTGTCTCTACTCCCATAAAAATATGTGATATTAGTCCTGATAATTTTGTACCCGCTCCAAAGGTATGGTCTACTTGTCTCAAATTTAACCTTAACAAAGAAGACAGGAATACCCTGAAAGAACTCCTATCCATAATCAAACTCTGATTTTCTCAAAAGAGAAAAAAACTCCTCTCTAATTTGTCACAAACATACAAAAAGGAGGAAATACAGACATGTTTCAATCAATTACATATTTCAGAAAATGCGCGAGCAGAAGAGCTCAGCATCGACCAATGGAAAGAGCTCTACAAACTTATGAAGCCGTCCTAGACTCAGAGTTTCTCGCGGAGTGAATAAATATCACTCGAGAGACGCTGATCTTTTTTGAGAAGAGTTTCCAGTTTTTTACAAGAATACATAACAGCTGAATGTTCTCGACCGTTAAATATATTTCCGATTCTCTCGTAGGTGTAGCGGAGTTTATTTTTGAGAAGATACATAGCAACTTGTCTTGGTATCATGAGGTCACGAGAACGACTATCTCCTAAGAGAGATTCGGCATCAACTCCAAAATAATCACTTACTGCTTTGATGACTTCCTCATATGACACAGAACGAAGTATGTTTTTTACACCATTTTCTTTTCCTCCAATGTGTGAGTGTTTGATGCCGAGACGATTAAAACGAGAAGAGATGGACTCCACAGTCGGCAATCGACCATCAAGCTCATATTCAGCCACCATTTGATTGAGGATGCCTTCTATTTCGCGAACATTGCG